>CAZCGV010000068.1:0-2640 GCA_964498515.1 uncultured Methanosarcinales archaeon | reverse complement strand
TTAGTTTCTACATCTAAAGGATAATCGTCTTCATCAAATGTAGGAAGTTCTTCATCGTATTCAATTACTTCTTGCCAATTATAAAATTCATCCTCTTCATTTCCGCAACAATTATTTGTGAAATAATAAACTCCTTTATCTCCATCAGTTTGATCTCCTTCATTGTAAGGATCAGTTATATTAAAATAAATATGAGGAATTTCTTCATCTTCATCTATATCTAAACCATCACAAACTTCTTGTTCATAAGCTAAACAATTAAAAAAAGAGTCATTAGGATCTGTATCTTCAGTTATATGAATTCTGCAAAATTTATTTAAAAATTTCATGATTTTTTTAACTTGTGGATCTATTAAAATTCCTGTTTCGAAAGCATGATATGTATAATTATTTGAATCTTCAATTCGGCTTATGTTTGAAATAACTTGTACTGTTGTATTTATTGTGTCTCTATTTAGAGGAATTATAATGTCTTTTGATTCTATAGTTTCTCCTAATCGTATTGGTTCATCAATAATGACTTCTTCTGAGATTACTTCGTTTGCTTCTGTTGTTATTTTTGAACTTACTTTGAATTGATTTGCTACTGAATCAGATCTAAAAGGAATATAATTAGAGGACTTATTATAATTAAATAAATTGGATCTTAAAATTAAATATAGTCCTGATTCATTTAATAAAGAAACTCCTGTGACATTAGTTATAAAAATAAATGGAACTTTTTCTGCGCCTGTAAATGTCGTACTAACTCGTACAGCACCATAAGGACTTGAACTGTAATCTTTTGCTAAATAAATCGTTCCTTGAGAAATTAAATGATGTACTGTTAATGAATTGTTAAAATCAAATTCAGGTATTGTTAAAGTTAATTCTTCATGTGGAAGTATGTTTTGTTTATCAATATGCTCGTTTAATTGTTTAGGTAAATTTCCTGTAGGATATGTTAATACTTTTGAAGCAGTTGAGTCTGAAATGTATTTAATATAACCTCCTGTTAAAGAATATAAAAATTTGTAAACAAACACATCATATTCACAATTATTTTTAATTGTTTGTTTGTAGGGAGTTGTATATTTTTGTCCTCGTACATAACTCTCATTAATTATTCCATTATATTTGAATTCAAAACAGTCAAATGCAGGTTTAGGATCTCCATCATTTAATTTAAATAATATTTTATCAGAAAATTTATAATCCTCTTTGTCACTATAGCCTGCAATCACAACAAAGTTTTTCAAATATACTTCTGGGAAGTTATTCATTTTTAATGTTCGTATAAATGTTGTTTCGGTTTGAGATATATCTCCCCAAGGGTCAATAGGATCTCCAATAGTTCCTTGGGCAAGAAAAGTCGACAGGTCATCTTCTTTATTGAAATAAGATAAATGTACATCGTATGAACTTCTAAGTCCAAATAAATTTTCTTCGATGTTTTTATGTATAATTGTTTTGATGTTTAAATCTTTTGAACCATCTAATAAAACACAGTCGGTTGAACTTGGATCAATATCACAAATAGAGTTTTCTTCAACATCTAAACGAGATGCAGTTGAACTTGGATACCATTGAACATTGTAGGACTCGCTATTACTACTTGTTAATTTTAAAATAATTCCGTGTGTACCATTCCAAACTAAAGAATCATCCTCTCCCAAATAATATGTTACTTCTTTTAAATATAAATCATCTTGGGCATGTACAAAATCTAAATTAACGAATACAGAAATCAACAATAGAAACAAAATTATTAAAAATTTTTTCAAATTATTCAGCCCCCGCAAATCTGTTTGATAAAGATGTAGTTTCGCATAAATCTAAATATTCTTCATCTAAACTAGAACAATCAAAATTTTGGTCAGCTAAATTAAAAACAACATCATATTTACAAACTTCAATATATTCTGTCTCATCTAATAAATTACAAACATTTGGATCTGTTTGTTCTTCTGAAAATTTATAAACTTTCTGTGCACATTCAAGAGAATCGTCAAAAGGACCACAAACATTTATCTTTTCATCATCTTTAGTGAAATAATATATTACTCCAGATAAAATTATAAGAATTACAATAACATAAGTAAAAGTTTTCCAATTCACACATCTCAACCTATAAATTCAATAGTATTTACAGGCCTAATTCATTTATAAATATATCGAAATTAAATAAAACAAATTATCAAGCAAATTATACAACTTTCATCCATTTTCTTAATAATGTTGAAAACAATAGAGAGAATAGAATATAAGCGCCTAACCAACCGAAAGTTTTTATCCAAGGTATAACTCCTAAAACAGGAATATCTTCGAATATTAACAATTTCTCTCTTTCAACAACTATGTTTTTGAAAGATGGTGATTTTAAAAAAATTAAATTTTTGGAATCTGTTAAATCTTCAGATATTTCTAATTCAAACTGTTGTTTTTCACCACTCACTTCATTGACTAGAATTAATTCATGATTTCCTTCAACACCTACTATGTTTTTGAATTGAACTAATTTGTTTAAGGAAGGTTGTGTTAGGTTTCCTTCTGAACTAAATCCTTCTGGTAATATTAAAGAAACACGTGTATCGTTAATTAGAGTTACATTCATATCGAATGGAGAATCAGGCATCAAAGGTACAAAAGCCAAATTTGCGC
>CAZCGV010000067.1:0-2687 GCA_964498515.1 uncultured Methanosarcinales archaeon | reverse complement strand
TGTACTTGGTGTATTTGAAGTTGTTGATGCTTCTGGAACATATTCTGGATTAAATGAACCCGTGTCATATGCTCCTAAACCTGTTGTGGAATCTTTTATATCTCTACAGTAAGTTGTTTTTGCATCTTGTTCTAAAGGAGGGAAAGGTTCTTCGAATTCAAAACATATTTGTTCATAATTTGTTACAGGCAACAATTGACTTAAAGCTTTTTCATCATTATTGAATTCTCCGTATTTTAATTCTCTCCAGGCAAGTTTGTATAGTCTCCATTCAACTCCTGGTTTTTTTAAGTAAACTTTGTATTTAATTGTTTCATCTGAAGCGACACCACTCGGTCGTCTTACATTTCCTAAATAATATGAAATTGTGTATAATGAATCTGTTTCGTTAATATCTAATTTTTCTGAAGCGAAAGTTAATACTGGTCGACAGGTTCCTGCTAAACATTGTGAAGCAGTTCCTTGGAATTCTCCTTCATCTCTGTCGAAATCTAGGAAAGGTGAACAAATTGAAGTTTTCCAATTGTCTGAACTTAAGTATGTGTTTGACCAATCTGAGATTGTTCCTAGAACTGTTTCATGTCCGAAGTCAGAGAGTATTAGATATGATGAATATCCTTGTTCATATAGGTAAGACATTGCGAAGGAAACTGCTTGATCAGTATATTCAAAGATTGTGTTTATGGTTTTTAATCTTTCTGCTGCTCTTGCTTGTGCATTTGCTATGTTTGTTGTTGTAGTAACTAAAGAATTTGTATATTCATTCATTGCTTCGTCTGTTGGATTCAATAACTCTTTACATCCATCTACATTAGGATGACTAGTACAAAATGTTTTACAACTTGATACATCTTTACATTGAGGATTATTTCCATCCCAATCACTTGAACCTCTTTGAACTCTATTAAATGCTTCTTCGGTTGGAGAAACAATGTTTGCATATTGGTCCATCATAGAATTAACTTCTTTCAAAGTATCTAAATCAATTTGAGTACATCCTTCTTTGACTTCTCCTCCTCCACATCTTGTATTCAAATCTGTTTGTAATTTTTTATTTGCATCATATGTTTTTTGAGCTTCACTATTTCTTAAATTTGTATTTGCAACTATTGGTTCTCCATAATTTCGTTTCCATGTATTGAATGTTTCTAAATCGGTTCCAGCTAACCTAGTCGCAGCATTTGCATCTCCACCTAAATAACTCTGCATTGCATTAGATAAGTCAGTGTTCTCGCCATAATGACTTGGTTTTGATTCATCAAATCTATTTAAATTATTTATAACATTATTTGCAGCAGTAAATTGATTTGTAGGTGAAAGATCATAAGTTAATTGTCCATTTTTATATTCATATTTAGTAGTGGAAGGATTTGGATCTTTTCTGAGTAATTCTAATTGAGTATTACAATAAGGAGTATAAATGTGGGAATCTGTTGAGCTCAATGTTGCTCGGTCTGCACCCATAGAAATCAACTGATCTCTTGCAGCTTTTCCTGCATCATCATTTGCTTTCGCTTCAGTGAATAACTTAGTAACATCTCCTTTAGTCATTGTAACTGGTTTTACTCTGTATCTTAAATTAACTGCATCAAATAATTTAATTTCATGTACTTCTTTAAACCAACTATTACTTCCACCATCACATTCACTTACATTCTCTTTATTACATACTGCTAATGAACATATATCATCTTGAACAGGATATTGGAAATTCTTGGATGTGTCTGTAACTTTATACATCGCATCAGTAAATTGTCCAACTGAATGAGGTAAACGACAACCAATTATTCCAAAATAATCATAAAAATGAAGTTTATCTGCAGCTTTAACATATTTAAGATAATAGTCGCAAGCATAATTATCTAAAACTGATTTTAAGACTTTAGGCATAATTCCTTGCACTAATGCATTAGCATTATCAATTAAATTCTTTGCTTGTCGTATGAATGGAAATTCAAAGGCTTCTCCAACTAATGCTTGGCAAATATATTCTGATTCGGCTTCATCACAAGCGCCTAAACTTAATCCATATCTTGACATTTGTTTGTAACATAATAATTCATGACATTGAACTTGCCTATATTTATTTATATGATAAACAATTCCAGGGAAACACATTGTTGCAGCAGAACTAATTATGCTTTCTTTAACATCAGGTCTTCCAATTCCATTAAATAATTCCGTATCTAAAAATTTTCCGACTCCAGAATTTTTAGCATAGTCATCACTTAACCAATCACGCATATCTACATCGCTACTAAAAGAAGAAACCCAAAAATTAGTGTCTTTTGAATTTGCTTTATATTTATCGTCAGCATCACATTGTACCCAATTACAAGCCATTGTTGCAACCTGTCCAACTTTTGTGTCGCTTCCGATTAAAGAATTTAATCCATCTTTTATTCCTGCGCCTGTTGTTTGTACTGCTGTTCCAGAAGTAGTTTCGATTTTTGCTAAATCTGCACCAACTAACTCTATTTGAGCTCCAGTTAAACTTATTCCCGCAACACTTCGATAAATGGAACACATGTCAGACAACGAAGCATAGATAGTATCTAAATAACCTATCCACTCCATCATTCCTTCCATGGAATCTTCTTTCTCTTTTATCTTCTCAGCTAATTTTTCACCAGGAGCCAAATCACCAAGAGCAGAATTTCTAAACTTGACTGGAATTTTCATTACGA
>CAZCGV010000066.1:0-2736 GCA_964498515.1 uncultured Methanosarcinales archaeon | reverse complement strand
TTAGTTTCTACATCTAAAGGATAATCGTCTTCATCAAATGTAGGAAGTTCTTCATTGTATTCAATTACTTCTTGCCAAGTATAAAATTCATCCTCTTCATTTCCACAACAATTATCTGTAAAATAATAAACTCCTTTATCATCTGGAGTTAAATCTCCTGTGTTGTAAGGAGGTGTTTCAGTGTAATAATATATTGGCCCTTCTTCTTCATTCTCAAAAACATCTAAACCATCGCAAACATGTTCTTCAAAACATTTACAATAAAAATAAGAGTTGTCAGGTTGTGTTGGGTCGTTTTCTAAATCTTCACCACAAAATAAACTTAAAGGAGGCATTACAGGTTTCATTTTAGGATCTATAGGAACATCATCTGAAAATAAATAATAATAATAATTATCAATTCCATTTTCGGGGTTTTTATCAATCCTTGATAAACTCGCATTTACTTCTAATGTTTTACCTATGGTTTCTTCAGATATTTTAATTTTTATAGGGTCTTGGTCTTGGTATACACCTATATTTATTTCTTGAGTGTTGTTAAATAAATTACTTCCTACAACATTTCCATTTTCATCAGTTACAATTGTTTCAATTTGAAATTCATTTTCTCCAACATTGAAATCATGAAATTCTTCTAAACTTGATGGATAATCTGGATTCCACAATTTATAATTTAACAATAAATTGAGTTCCGAATCTTGATCAAAGTATGCACCACCTAATACATCTGTAATAAAAATAAAAGGAACTCTTTCTGAACCTGTGTGGTGAGTGTCAAATCTTTTGTAACCATAAAGATATTCTTCATTTTTTAAATGTATTACTGGTTGAGAAACCATATCATATATTGTTTCTGAATCTTGGAAAGTAAAATCAATTATTGTATTTAAAGGCTCGCCAATTCCTTTGGGAAGTACCACAATATTATAATCATAATCTGAAAGAACAGGTAGATCTCCACCATCATCTGTTGATACACCTATACCTTTTTTACCTCCAGTTATCCCAATATAACCCGAAGTTAAAGCATAAGTTAATTTGTATATGTCTATTTCTTCATCACAAGTATTTTCTATCGTATATTTGTATTGATATGTATTTCCTTTTTCATAAGTTATTCTATCATAATTATATCCTGGTAAATCCATTATGAAATTAATGCACGCAAATTTGTTTGTAAAACCCCCATCTATTTTAAATAAAAATAAATCCTTTAGTTTCATATCATATTGTTGTTGATTATTAACGAAGACATCATGAAAATTTTTTAGATAAGAAGTTGGGAAATGAGAAAAATTTAAACGAGTCACATATTTATTTACTGAAGGACCTGCTACAGTTCCCCAAAGACCCGTACTATTTCCTCTATCATTACCTGATAAAAGAAATCCTGAAGTAATATCATTTATGTTGCTAAAGAAGTGTATATCAAAACCATTCATAACACCATACACTATCTCCGATCTGTCACTTTTTAATTTTGTTCGAGTATACAATTCTTTGAACTGACTATTGTCTATAACAATACAATGATGTTCCATTGAATTTTTTTCACAATTTAAACAATTATCTTCATTAAAAATAGTACAATTCGTTTCTAAGTTGTCATTATAGCTCTCTCTAGGTAAAAATTCGTCTTCATCAACTATTGCGTTAGGATACCATGTTAAATTATAATGTGTGTTATTTGTACTTGTTAATTTTAAAATAACTCCTTTTTCACCATCCCAAATTCCGAAGGTGTTGTCATCGAGCGAATATTCTATTTCTTGGGTATAAATTCCTGGTAAAACTGCTGCAGAAACAGACACTATAGAAGACAACATAATAATTAATAAAAAATATAAAAATTTATTCACTGTAATCTATTCCTCCAGACAATATTTGGTTTTTTATACTTTCACAATCATCCCTATAAGAACCATTCAAAGAAGAACAATCATTTTGATTTTCAGCAACATTTGTTAAAACTTCAAATTCACATATGTTTTTTAATTTTGATTCAGTTATGTTTTTACAAATTTCAGGATTTGTGTTGTTATGTGCAAAAATAATAATTTTATTCATACATTCTATATCACTATCAAAAGGACCACAAACATTTATCTTTTCATCATCTTTAGTGAAATAATATATTACTCCAGATAAAATTATAAGAATTACAATAACATAAGTAAAAGTTTTCCAATTCACACATCTCAACCTATAAATTCAATAGTATTTACAGGCCTAATTCATTTATAAATATATCGAAATTAAATAAAACAAATTATCAAGCAAATTATACAACTTTCATCCATTTTCTTAATAATGTTGAAAACAATAGAGAGAATAGAATATAAGCGCCTAACCAACCGAAAGTTTTTATCCAAGGTATAACTCCTAAAACAGGAATATCTTCGAATATTAACAATTTCTCTCTTTCAACAACTATGTTTTTGAAAGAAGGCGATTTTAAAAGAATTAAATTTTTGGAATCTGATAAATCTTCAGATATTTCTAATTCAAATTGTTGTTTTTCACCACTAACTTCATTCACTAGAATTAATTCATGATTTCCTTCTACACCAATTATGTTTTTGAATTGAACTAATTTGTTTAAGGAAGGTTGTGTTAAATTATCTTCTGAACTAAATCCTTCTGGCAATATTAAAGAAACTCGTGTATCGTTAATCAAACTAACATTCATATCGAATGGAGAATCAGGCATCAAAGGTACAAAAGCCAAATTTGCGC
>CAZCGV010000065.1:0-2782 GCA_964498515.1 uncultured Methanosarcinales archaeon | reverse complement strand
CATAATCAAAACACTTCCTTCAGGCGGATGCGAAGTTAAAAAAGAACGAATAAAAAAATACTAATTTATTTATTTCTAAATAATTCTCAATTGCCTTGCCAGTCACACTAGGCGAGACGTAGCGATTATAAGCAAAGCTTAACTCACTGATGTTTATCTAAATAATTCTCAATCGCTTTCTTTAAAGCTTGATCTCCAAGAACCGAACAATGTATTTTCTTAGAAGGTAAACCTCCAAGTTTATCTAAAATGTCTTTAGCTTTAATCTTAATGGCCTCATCAAGAGTAATACCAATAACCATTTCAGAAAGCATAGATGTAGAAGCAATCGCCGAAGCACAACCAAAAGTTTTCCACACACATTTTATAATTTTTCCATCTTTAACTTTTATCCAAATTTTCATAATGTCGCCACAAGCAGAAGAACCAACTTCCCCCACTGCATCCATATCTTCAATTTGAGAATCAAACAAAACCGCATTACGCGGTCTAACAAAATGTTCTTTAACTGTATCTGTGTAAAACCAATCTTGACCGTCCATCATACTCCCTCCATAGCAGAAATTCTTCTTAACTTATTCACGACTTCAGTTAACTTTTGGATAACATAATCAACTTCTTCTTCAGTGTTAAACCAATTCAAAGTAAATCTTAATGAACCATGTGCAACTTCAGGCGTTAAACCAATCGCCATTAAAACATGCGACGGTTCCAAACTTTTTGAAGAACAAGCTGAAGCAGTAGAAAGATAAATTCCTTCCTCGTTAAGCAACAAAATTAAAGCTTCGCCTTCAACATTTAAAAATGAAAAATTAACATTGTTAGGTAATCGTCTCTCAGTTGAACCATTAATTTGACAATTAGGAATTTTAAATAACCCTCGAGTCAATTTTTTAGATAACTTAAGAACGTGTCTATAATTCTCAACCCTATTTTCTCTAGAAATTTCCAGGGCTTTTGCAAAACCAACAATCAAAGGAACATTTTCAGTTCCACTTCTCAAATTATTTTCTTGACCTCCTCCATAAACTAAAGGTTCAAGTTCAATTCCTTTTTTAATATAAAGAACACCAACTCCTTTTGGACCATTTATTTTAGAACCATTAAGAGTCATCATATCAACATTTAATTTTTCTACATCTAAATCTAAATAAGGTGTTGCTTGACAAGCATCAGTATGAAAAATTACATTGTGCTTATGACAAATTTCACCAATATTAGAAATTTCTTGTATCGTTCCAATTTCATTATTTGCATAATTTATAGAAACTAAAATAGTATTATTTTTAATACTTTTTTCCAGTTCATCTAAAGAAATTAAACCATCATTATTCACATTCAAAACTGTAACTTCAAAACCTTCTTCTTTTAATTTCAAAGCAGGATTGAGTACAGCGTGATGTTCAATCGCTGAAACAATAATGTGTCCTTTTTTCTTTTTACGCGCAAAACCCAAAATAGCTAAATTTGTTGATTCCGTACCTGAACCAGTAAAAATAATTTCATTATCTTCACAATTCAAATAATTCGCAACTTTCTTCCTTGCACCATACAACGCTTTCAAAGCATCCAACCCTTTAGAATGCATAGATCCAGGATTACCATATTTTTCTGAAAAATAGGGAAGCATCGCATCAAGAACATTCCCCCTAACAGGAGTAGTCGACGCATTATCAAAATAAATTTCTTTTTTCATTTTAAACCACAATTTCCTTCACAATATGTTTGAACATGTTTTTCTACAAGTCTCAACATAGGCTCAACAGTTTCTTTGTTTAAAGAATAAATTCTAAGTTTACCATCTTGTTTTACATCTACAACATTACAACCAGACAAAACCTTCAAATTATGACTTATTTTAGATTGCTCTTCTTTAGTTGCTAAACAAATTTGTCCAACGTTTAAAGGGCCACACATCAAACTTTCAATAATCTTAAATCTAGTCTTATTTGCAATAACTTCGAAAAAATGGTAATATGATTTACATTTCATATGATATAGTTTTCATATGTTATTTATAAATGTTTGGTTACAAACCCATTTTATAACGTTAGAGAGTAGATTTTCCTAGTAAAGTTTAAAAATGACTTAAGTTAACACTTTTCTGGGGAAAAATGGATTTACACATAACTTACGAAACTCTTTTTGATTTATTACGTAAAGAACGTTCTCTAAATGAATTACAACATCTCGATAAAGAGTTTTGGCAACACGTAGTTCAATATTTAAATATGCTCGAAGAATCAATGCAAAAAAATGAAACTGAGAAATTAAAATTACAAATAACCAATGTTAAAAAAATAATACAAGAGATATATGATAAACGAGAAAAGAAACTAATTAATTTAGCATTAAATGTAGTTAAAACAGATGCTTCTTCATTCATAGACACAGAAACAATGCTAGATGAAGAAAAAATTATGTTTCATGAATTTGTTATCGCGTTAAAGGCATACAAAAAATCAATACTATCCAACGTATTCGCAGGACACCTTCCAGACATTGCACAAATTCAACATATAAAAAATACATTAACTTCAACATTAAACATAGAAATAAAACATCCTCAAGTAAAAAAAGAAATCCAACCAATAGAACCAGTAGAACAAGAACCTGTTGAAACTGATTACGAACAAAAAGAAACTGAAGAATTCATAAATATGGAAGAAGACATCGATGAAGAAAGAAAAAAAGTTAAATTCTTATCTGCAGTTCCTAAATTTCTAGGAAAAAATAAAGATGTATTTGGCCCATTTAAAGAAGGAGATGAAGCGGAGTTACC
>CAZCGV010000064.1:0-2811 GCA_964498515.1 uncultured Methanosarcinales archaeon | reverse complement strand
ACTCAAAAATCACATAATTATAAAACAAGTTGAATCTTTTGTGGAGGAAATATTATTCAAAAATGCAAACAAATATAAATGACTAGAACTTACCTTACTCTAAAATGAGTAACATTACCCAAAATAGAGTGAAGTCATTAATTCCGTTAACCAATAATTACGAGACTAAATTAACACAATCAGATTTAGCAAAAATTACAAAAATTCCTCAACAATCTCTTTCAAGATATCTAAATGAATATGTTAAAGAAGGTATAATGGAATATCAAACACAAGGTAAAAATAAATTATTCTTCATAAATACTAAAAATAATCTATCTTTAACAACATATCAATTAATAGAAAATCAAAAAGCGTTGCAATTTCAACAAAAAATGAATGAAATAACTCCTATTTTAAACGAATTATTAAATTATGCTGAAGCCATAATTTTATTTGGTTCATATTCAAATTATAAAAATCATAAAAATTCCGATTTAGATCTTATTTTAATAGGAAAAACGAACAAAGAAAAAATTAAAGAAATAAAAAGACGCGTTCCAATAGAAATTAATGAAGAGTATTTATCCTTCGCAGAGTTAGAAAAATCTTTCAAAGTAAAAAATCCTTTAATTATAGAAATAATAAATAACCATATTTTATTTGGAGATATATCCAGAATCGTAAAATTATTTATGGAACATTCAAAATGAAAAATAATAAAATAACTTGGTGTTTTTCACAAAAAAGCGGAATTGAACTAACTGATTTAAAACCTCATTTGAGTCAATCATACATACAAGAATCCGATGAAACTTTAGAAAATGTTTTCACATCAAAAGGGAAATGGAAAACCATAATGGCTTATTACGCTTGTTATAGTGCAATATATGCAATACTTATGAAGTGTGGCATAAAATGTGAGATTCATGATTGTACATTAGAGTTATTAAATTTATTTCCTTTTACAAAAGAAGAAAAAGAATTTATTTTTAATCTAAAAGAAGACCGAGTAAAATCTCAATATCATTTAAAAAATATAATTTTAAAGGATGAAGAAGAAGTAAAAAAATTCATTTTCAAATGTAAAACCATTATAACTGATCTAAACTCTCAAAAAATTCAAGAAATAAGAAACAATCTAAAACTACTTTCTCCAAACCCTATAAACTAACAATTCTTCCATAAATTCTTTCTTAGAACCAACAACCTCAAAAAGATAACCATTCTCAGTCATAGAAAGCTCAACCATTCCAGGCTTAGTTAAAGAACTAACCAAAAGCAAAATCACAGAATCATCATACATATAAAATTTAGCTTCTTTTAAAAATCGTGCAGTAACCTCATATCCTTCCTTGCCACCATGCAAAGCTTTATCATGAAATTCTTCGTCGTTAGGCAAATAAGGAGTGTTAAAAACAAGAATATCAAACTTAAACGGATCAACATCTTCAAATAAATCAGATTGAACAACTTTAATATCATCAGTTTTATGTTTATTCATATATTCAACAGCGTCAGGATTAATATCTGCACAAACAACATGACATCCAAGTTTTGCTGCTCTGAAACCAATAAAACCTGAACCTGCACCCATATCTAAAAGATTAACATTTCTGTCTTCAATAGAAACTTGAGTTTCTTCAAACTGTTTATCAAATTCCTTAAGCAAACAATCTAATAAAAGTTGAGAATCCTCTGCAGGCTCATATATCTTTTCAACCATAATACTTTAAATCCCTCATCATTTATAAGTTTTTGTCTAAAAACTCGGAATCTATTTTATTCATGTACTCTCCAACTCTCTCAAGGATTGAATTTAAGTAATATTGTTTTATTTTTTGAGAAAAAATTTCAGAGAACTTTTCATTCTCAGTTATACGATAAGCAGATTTAACTTTTTCAATTAAGAATAATTCTCGACAACGTAATAACTGTCGTCTAATATTTGATGGCGCAATACCTAAAAGAGGAACATTGTGCTTTTCTCTGTTTTGAATTACAAGATCTTCAACTTCTTTGCTACTTAATTCTCTTTTATTTTGAAGCATAACATGTAAAACATCAACGACAACATCTCTAGAATCACCAGGTTGCAATAAACCAAGACCCAAGCATAATTTTCTAACAAGTTCTCTACCAGAAAACCCATCAGGACGCTCATACTTTCTTAAAGTCATCTCTGCAAGCGAAGTATCTTTTACCACTTTCCCCATAATGTAAAACATTGTATTTAATTCATTTATATAGTTTTTGATTATAACCAATTAGCAAAAAGAAATTTTTTCAATTTTAGAGTTAAAATTAAATATAAGCACATTAAACTAAACACATGTTCATACATAATATCAACCCAATAGCAATACCGTTAAATTTCATAAAAGAAGGATACGGCATAAGATATTACGGAATAATTTACGCATTAGCATTCCTTTTCGCATATTGGTTTCTACACAATCAAAAAAAATTCTTAAAACTAAACCAAGAACAAACAGATTCACTTTTCATGTATATATTAATAGGAAACATAATAGGAGCAAGATTACTAGACTTCATATTCTATAATCCATCAGAATTAATCTACAACCCTTTAAGCGTTTTAATGATTTGGCAAGGAGGATTAAGTTTTCATGGAGGCTTAATAGGAATAGTCTTAGCAATATACTTGTTTTCAAAAAAACATAAAATTTCAATATACAAAGTAACAGACACAATAGTCATACCGGCATCATTAGCATTATTTTTCGGAAGAATTGCAAACTTCATAAACGCAGAATTAATAGGAAGAATAACATCCGTTCCTTGGGCAGTAAACTTTAATGGTGAGCAGAA
>CAZCGV010000063.1:0-2879 GCA_964498515.1 uncultured Methanosarcinales archaeon | reverse complement strand
GAGATAGTGTCTTAAGGTGAGAAAAATTCTGTTTTGAGTTATTTTTTGGAATTGAGTTTAATCCTTGTTAAGTGACCCGAACGTAACGAAGTGAAGTGAGAGCGCAGCGTGGTCGAGGCGAAGCCGAAGAAGTAATGTTTCCGGCCGTTTAATTTAATATTCTTTTCTTAAATAGTTTCCAAAACAAATCATATTTAGCAGAGATGGACACCATAGTTTTTTTACCCTCCTCTGAGAGTATTATGATTCCATTATTGTTCATCTTAAGTTTTTTTGTATTAAACTCGATAATGTTTTTATCTATTAAATAAGACAAGGTTAAAGGGTCATGCATATATGTTACAGGGAATAATTTTTCAAAGAAACATTTCATTGATTTTATAATGTAATCTATATGTGGTTTTTTTAAATCTTTTAATTCTTTAAAAAAATCACTGTTTTCATCAATTTTTATGTCTTCTTTAAATGTCACATCGCTAAGAACATATTTTTTGTTCCAATCTGAATTGAATACCTTAATTGCGGATTCAATATCGTAACGAATATTATGTTCAGCAAGATCTTGATGTCTATAATTTATTGCTCCTCCCATTAACAATATCTCAACTTTGTCTTTTAATTCAGGATACTTTTCAATGAATTTTGATAAATTTGATTGTGGTCCGATGCAAACGTAATGGGTAATTTCACTATTTTCAACAATATTTTTGATTTCTTCAAGAAACTGGTTATTGACTGGTTGGTCTCTATTTTCTATAAGCTCATTTACAACAAAACATTTTTTATTTCCTAAATCTGAGCCCGCAACTATGGGAACTTCTTTTCCCAACAACTGAAAAAATTTTTTAGTGAATCTTACTCTATCTCCATTATGCTCATCGTTAGTAACAACTAAATCAATATTTAGTTCAGAGGAGTTTAAACCTAATAATAAAGTAAAAATATCATCAGGGTCCCCGCCTAAATCAGTGTCTAAAATTATGTGTTTCATGTAATTAAATAATAGGAAAGAATATATAAAACTTTTTGAAGGCCGGAAACATTATTGCAACTAATCCTTGTTATACGTTTTTTCTGCAAGAAAAAAAGCCGAAGGCTCAGTTAAATTTTCATGTTAATAAATATCGACCTAAGGGAGTCTATATGTCCGAAGGACGAGTTGGGGCGTTTTAAATAGTTAAATATATAATGAATTAATGTTTGTTTGTTCTTATGGTTGCGAACGATGATGAAATTAGAACTATATTCAAATCATTAGATTTAAACATAAATAATATTTCTAAAATCAAAACCCTTGCTAATTTCTTAGTCAAAGTTGAGACTGATAAAGGTAATTATTTTCTAAAAATTTATGATAGTAAAATAGAAGCTAAGACAGGTTACAAATTAGCTCATTTGTATCCACTTTTATTAGAAAATGATATTTCTGTTCCAAAAGTTATCAAATATGATGACAGTTTAGAATTAGTTAAGCATCCTTACTTGATAATTACTGAAATTGAAGGTCAAATGCTTTGCGATGTAATTGAGACTATGAGTCGAAAAGATAAAGTTTCTTTTTATTATGAATTTGGAAAAATAATTGCAAATTTCCATTCAATTACTTTTGATAAATTCGGAGAAACTTTTGATGGTAAAACTGTTCAGAATTTTACTGAAGCAAATAATAAAGGACCATTTGATAATTGGAAAGATATGCATAAAGAAATAATCAAATTTCGGTTGAATATTTTTAGAAATTCAAGTTTTGAAGATCTAATTGAACCTATTAGTTCTTGGTTTGAAAAAAATTCAGATCTTATTGACTATCAGATTACTCCGAGACTACTTCATATTGATTTAAATCAAAAAAATGTATTCGTGAAAAATAATCAAATTTCTGGAATTATTGATTTCGATGGTGCATTTGTTGGACATAATGAAGAAGAATTAATGCGAACCGAAGGAGCAAATTTCTCGAATGATGAAGAATTGAAACAATCGTTTTTCAAAGGTTATACAGAAATTATCAAATTGGATGATAATTATGAACAAAGAAGAAAATACTATTATTTTGCAAGATTACTTGTTCATACTGATTGCATAATTCAATATGGTGAAAGTTATGTTGATGTTAAAACAGAAGGAGATATTGTTAGAAAAGAAATTCTTAAATTATTAAATGATGAAGAAATTGATTTTAATAAGAATAAGCGAAATACTTAATCTAGCCCCAACTCTTTTTGTTTCTTTTTTCTAAAAAGAAAATAAGTGAAAATTTAATTGCGTATAATCCACGTTAAGCGACCCGAAGGGCGATAATTCGTAAGAATTATCGAGTTTTTGCGAACAAATAAGAAAAAAGAAGTTTTAATTATTGTTTAAAGTGAGCAAAAATTTCAGATTAATCCTTGTTAAACGTCCCGAACGAAGTGAGAGCGCAGCGTGGCTTGAAGAGGCTCCGAAGGAGACTCATCAAGAGTTTGAGATTTCGGCAATTTTTCGTTTGACTCTGCTGATACTCTCTTGCATTTCTTTAGAAAGGTCAATATCATAAAGTTGTGCTAACACAACAATAAACATGAGAGTATCTGCAAATTCTGTGCCTAAGTTTTCTTTATCAAACTTTTCTGGTCTGTGAAATTCACTTGTAACTTGACGAGCAATTTCACCAATCTCTTCCATTAAATGGATTAATGCACTCTGTTTAGTGTGTTTTCTTCGATTTGGCATTTCATCCATTTGAGAAAACACTTCCAAAATTTCCTTTTGAAATTGTTTGATGTCCATATGTATTAAAGAAAACTTAGGCTATATAAATTTTTGCCGAAATCTCAAATTACGTTTAATCCACGTTAAGCGACCCGAAGGGCGATAATTCGTAAGAATTATCGAGTTTT
>CAZCGV010000062.1:0-3104 GCA_964498515.1 uncultured Methanosarcinales archaeon | reverse complement strand
TGTTTTAAATTAATTATTTCGGTGTTTCATAAGCTTTTTAAATGAAGTTAATTTGATTTAGTTATGAAGATTTTAGTTACAGGTGGAGCAGGATATATAGGAAGTCATTTTTTGAAAGAATTGAAAAAAGATGGTTCTCATGATGTGTTAGTTGTTGATAATTTATGTAATGGTTTCGAAGAAAATGTTATTTTTGGAAAATTAGTTCAAGTTGATTTAAGAGAAAAAGAAGAAATAAGGAAAGTTGTTTTGGATTTTAAACCTGATTTGGTTGTGCATTTTGCAGCTTTTATTTCTGTTCCTGAATCTGTAGAAAAACCTCTTCTGTATTATGAGAATAATTTTGTTGGAAGTTTTAATTTGATTAAATCTTGTGTTGAGTCAGATGTTAAGAAATTTATTTTTTCTTCTACTGCTGCTGTTTATGGTAATGTTTCTGGCGTTGTTAGTGAGGAACATAGTTTAAATCCAATAAATCCTTATGGAAATTCTAAAAAAATGGTTGAGGAGTTGTTACATGATGTCAAGATTTCTGTTCCTGATTTTAATTATATAATTTTAAGATATTTTAATGTTGCAGGGAATGATCCTGAACTGGAAATAGGTAATCGTCAGAAAAAGGCACATAATTTAATTCCGATAATTTTAAACAATGTTAAGAGTGGGAAGAATTCAATTGACATATTTGGAAATGATTGGAATACTCCTGATGGTACTTGTATTCGAGATTATATTCATGTAACAGATTTAGTTAGAGCTCATGTTGAAGTTATTGGTTTACTTAGTGATAGTTATACTTTTAATGTTGGTTATGGTGTTGGTAATTCAGTCATAAAGGTTGTTAATGCTGCTGAAGAAGTTTGTGATGTTAAAATTGAAAGGCACTTTGTTGGTCGTAGAGCAGGAGATCCTTCTATAGTTATATCAAATAATTCGAAAATTATTTCTCTTACTAAATGGACTCCTGAGTTTGATGATTTAAATTTAATTGTTAAAAGTGCTTGGGATTGGATAAATCGTTAAATATCTTGTTTAATATTTCATAATATTTATAAACAAACTTATTTGCTGAATTTATATGAAAAAAGGACTAAATTTTGCAATAATTGGTGTTGGAGGATATATAGCTCCAAGACATTTAAAGGCAATTAAAGATACTGGAAATAATGTTTTGGTTGCGTTGGACAAAAGTGATTCTGTGGGAATTATAGATAAGTATTTTCCTCACGCAGATTTTTTCACTGAATTTGAAAGATTTGATAGATATTGTGAGAAACATAATTTGCATGAAGATAATGAAGAAAAGATTGATTTCGTAACTATTTGTACTCCTAATTATTTACATGATTCGCACATTAGATTTGGTTTAAGAATTGGTGCAAATGTTATTTGTGAAAAACCCATCGTACTTAATCCGAGAAACGTTGAATCTCTTATGAAGTTGGAGAAAAAAACAGGTAAAAAAGTTTATACTGTTTTACAATTGAGATATCATCCTACAATAATTGATTTGAAGAATAAATTTAGTGATACTAAGGAAAAACACGATATTGAATTAACGTATATAACTCCGCGAGGAAATTGGTACTTCTATTCTTGGAAAGCTGAAGAAGAAAAATCAGGTGGTGTTGCTACTAATATTGGTATTCATTTCTTTGATATGTTAACTTGGATTTTTGGAGATGTCATTAATAATGAAATTCATTATAGAGATGAGAAAAAAATGTCTGGTTATTTGGAATTAGAAAGGGCAAGAATTAAATGGTATTTATCTTTAGATAGGAATGATTTGCCTAAAGACAACTTAGAAGAAAATAAACCTTTTAGATTAATTAAAATTGATGGTCAAGAATTGGAATTTTCTGAAGGTTTTACAGATTTGCATACTAAGGTTTATGAAGAAACTTTGAAAGGTAATGGATTTACGATACAAGATGCTTTACCTTCAATAAAAATTGTGAGTGAATTAAGAAAAAAGGAAATTACATCTCCTAATGAAACTAAAATTCATTCTAAATTAAAGGATGTGATTTGATATGAATTATAAAATTGGGAAAAATTGTGTTATTGGTAAAAATGTTGTTATTTATGATGATGTTATCATAGGAGATAATGTGCGTATAGATGATAATGCAGTTCTTGGTAAGTTACCTATGAAGGCAGTCAATTCCGCAGTTACTGAAGAAAAAGAATTGAGTTCTTTAGAAATTGAAGATAGTTGTATTATTGGTACTAATGTAGTTATATATAAAGGATCTAAAATAGGGAAAAATTGTTTGGTTGCAGATATGGCTACGATTCGTGAAGATGTTGTTATTGGTGAAAAAACAATAGTTGGTAGAGGAGTTGCTATTGAAAATCAATGTATTATTGGAATGAAATGTAAACTTGAAACTAATTGTTATATAACTGCTTACTCAATTCTTGAAGATTTTGTATTTGTGGCGCCAGGTGTAAAAACTAGTAATGATAATTTCATTGGTAGAACTAAGGAAAGATTTGATAAATTCAAAGGAGTTTTTGCTAGAAGGGGTGCAAGGATTGGTGTGGGTGCAACAATATTGCCTGGTGTGGAATTGGGTGAAGATTGTTTAGTTGGTGCTGGTTCTTTAGTAACAAAAAATGTTCCTGCTAAAAAAATTGTTATGGGTGTTCCTGCTAAAATATTTAAAGATGTTCCTTCGGAACAATTATTGGAGAATCAATGAAATGAAAGTTCCTTTTTTAGATTTAAAAAAACAATTAGAACCAATTGAAAAAGAAATAATTTCCAAAGTTGAAGAAGTTATTCGTTCTGGAAAATTTATCATGGGTGATGAAGTTAAATTTTTTGAGGAAGAAATCTCAGAATATTTGGGAGTTAAACATGCTATTGCTTGTGCTTCTGGAACTGATGCTCTTTTATTATCGTTAATGTCTGCAGGAGTTGGATTTGGTGATGAAGTTATTACAACTCCTTTCACATTTTTCGCAACAGCAGGAGCTATTTCTCGTTTGGGAGCTAAACCTGTGTTTGTGGATATTGATGAAAAAACATTCAATATCGATGTTTCTAAAATTGAGGAGAAAATTACTTCTAGAACTAAGGCAATAATTCCAGTTCA
>CAZCGV010000061.1:0-3197 GCA_964498515.1 uncultured Methanosarcinales archaeon | reverse complement strand
CCAACAAAATGAATATTCTTAATAACTTTACCCTCTTTAGCTTGAAGCAAATCATTAGAACAAAGTAAAGCTTGTCCAACAGCCAAAGGTTTCTTATAAGTTTCATCAACTATAACAATATAGTCTCCCTTAGAAAATTCATCACAACCAATAATTCCTGGACGCATAACATCAGCACCATTAACAACAAACCTAATTGCGCCCTTATCAACCACAACCATTGGTAAAACCTTAATCTCCTTTAAAAGCACAGCCAAGGTCGGTATTAATTTATTCTCTTTAAAAAAGAAAAGAGGTTTATTCTCAATCAAAAGAAATTCATCTTCTCTAGCAACATTTGATTTCTTATCTATAAATTTGTTCAAAAAAGAAAAGTTAGATATTAATTCCCTCAATTCACTTTTAGAGTATTGTTTTCTAGACATATTTCTTTACAAGTGATAAGCATTTAAATACTTTACCCATTAATACACAACTTTTATAAACAAAACCTTAATCAAAATAACATAATTAATGAGGGATTTAAATGGTAAAACACATATCAAAAAATAAACAAAATTATATCTGGATGACTTTAACGTTTGTATTTGCAGCTTTATTTGCAATCTCAATGTTTACAAATTGGTTAGAGTTTTCAGGTGAAGAAAAAATAACAGGATTCGTTGTTAAAGTTTTAACAGACGAAAGATGTGATGAATGTGGAGCATACGTTTCACAAATCGAAACACAATTAAAAACAATTTTTCCAGATATGGAAATAGAATATTATGATTATTCATCTAAAGATGGAAAAAAACTATATGAAGAAACAGGAGTAGTAGTTCTCCCAGCATTCTTATTTAGCGAAGAAGCAGAAACAGTTTCAGGATATGAACAATTAGCATCATATATGGAATTAAAAGGAAGCTACAATTCATTAAGAATTGGAGCTGAATTTAATCCAACTGCTGAAATTTGTACAAACAATAAAGACGATACAGGTAATGGACTAATTGATTGTGAGGATCCAAGTTGCGCTAGTAAATTAGAATGTCGTGAAGAATTAGAAAAACATTTAGCAGTTTTCATAATGAGTGATTGCCCATATGGACGAGAAGCAATAAAAGCTCTTGAACCAGTTTTACTCGCATCTCCAGAATTAACATATGAAATTAATTATATTGCAACAGAAACTTCTCCAGGGGAATTCCAAAGTTTACACGGAGCATATGAAGTTGAAGAAGACATAAGACAACTTTGTGTAAAAGAATTAGCTCAAGAAAATTTCTTCCCATACGTATTATGTAGAAGTAAAGGTGGCGTAAATGGAGTGGATTGGAAGACTTGTGCTACAGAACTAGGATTGGATCAAGCAGAAATAGAATCTTGTGCTAACGGAGACTTAGGTAAAACATTACTCTCTGAAAACATAAAAATTGCAGAAGAACTAGGAATTGGTGGAAGTCCAACATGGATTGCAAACAATAGATACCAATTTGGCGGAATAACATCTGCAGTAGTACAATCAAACGTTTGTAAGTACAATGTTGATTTAGAAGGATGCGATGAAACTCTTTCAAGTGAATCCGCAGTACCTGCTGGTCAATGTTAAAATTTATTTTTTTATTTTCCATAAAAATTTTTAATTTTTAGGGTGCTGAAAATCCAAGATTTTCAAGCATTTATTTAAACAAATTCTTCATTGCAACAAACAAAAATATTAAGAACGAGAATAAACTCATACAAGCGAAAGCGAAACTCCAAATACTAACATTAAAAATAAGAGGCTTAATTCCCCAAACAACCACGGTCAATATTAAAAACACTATAAAAAATAGAAAACTAAACATTTCTTCTTGCATATAAACAAAATCAACTTCCATTCGTTTCATGGTTTCTTCAACCTTCCTAGAACTCTGCAATTCCTCCGTTTGAAGAAGGATTAATTTTTTCAAATCCTTAGGTAAAGACATAAACATTTGACCATATTCTAAAACTTCATCTTTAAATTGTTCTGCAAATAGTTTCACAGATGCAACTTTAGAAATATTTTTTTTCAAAAAAGGTTTAGCAACTTTAACGAAATTAAACTGAGGATAAATTTCTTGACAAACACTTTCTAAAGTCATTATGGATTTTCCAAGTAACACAATTTTTCTAGGTATCTTGATTCCGAATTTCCTTATAATTGTAAAAATTTTATTTAACAAAGTACCAAAATGAATTTGATCTAAACCAACATCATAATATTTTTTAAAATTCTCTTTTAATTCATTTTTAAATTCTTCAGAAGACAAATCTCCTTCAACACCTAGCTTATTTAATGCAGCACACATCAAATCAACATTCTTATCTACAACACCATACAAAAATAAAGTAAGAATCGCTTTAGTTTTATTGTCTAATACACCTATGATTCCAAAATCAACTAAGGCAATTTTTTTATCCATTAAAAATATATTTCCTGGATGAGGATCAGCATGAAAATATCCTGAAATAAAAACATCCATCATCATTTTATCAGTTAAGGTTTCAACTAACTTCTTTTTTTGAGTACGGGATCTTAAACTTCGTCTTTTTTTTGTTAAAGATTCTCCATCAATTAATTCCATTACTAAAATCGAATCCGTACAAAGTTGTTCATAAACCTTAGGAACGTAAAATTGACTTTTTTCTTTCATCAATTTCAAATGCTTTAATTCAGTTGTAAAATCCAATTCATCCCGAGTATACGTTTCAAACTCTTTAACAATCATTTCCAAATCAACATATTTTGAAAGATGATTTTTCAACTTAATCGACAAATATTTTAATAATTCGAAATCTTCTTCAAATTCTTTTTCAATAAATGGTTTTTTAACTTTTAAAACAACTTTTTTACCATTAATTAATTCTGCAACATGAACTTGTGCAATAGTTCCAACTGCAAGAGGAAAATGATCGATTTTCTTAAATATTTTATTTAATTCATAAGGAATGTTTTTTTTAACGTGAGCTAAAAGTAACTCATACTTTATAGGTTCGCCATTTTCCTGTAATTTTTCTAACTCAGTACAATACTTTTGAGGAATCAAATCTGGACGAAGAGAAAGCAATTGCCCCAACTTAACAAAAGCGCCACCCATTTCTTCAAAAACATTTTTTAAATGCTTTTCAGGAGAGGAAATATGCGTATCAGAAGAGATTTTATCAAAAAACATACCGAAGCCTTGTTTAGT
>CAZCGV010000060.1:0-3332 GCA_964498515.1 uncultured Methanosarcinales archaeon | reverse complement strand
CGCAAGCTCCCTATCCTCGGTCTTCAATACTTTCAGACGTGTATAACATGGATTAGTTGCAATTATTTTCAAGGGCTAAAAAAAGGAAGGGGGCAAATTCAAAAAAGAAAATTTATTAAATAACTATGGCTAAATATAAATTATGGATTTTTATGATGTTATTATTATCGGAGCAGGACCTGCAGGTTTGTTATTAGGAAAAGAACTATCCAAGAACCATCGAGTTTTAATTCTTGAAAAAAATAAAATCGGAGAAACTAACAAAAACTGGTTAACCTATAAAGATAGGTGGCAAAAAGAAAAATTTCCCTCAAACTTCATTGAAAACGAATTCAAAGAATGGTTTGTTCAAATGACACATGGGAAAAAAGGAAATCAGTTCATTATTAAAGATAATTTCATTTGTTTCAACGAACATAAATTTCTTTCTTGGCTTGCTTCAATTTGTAATAAACAGGGAGCAAAAATAATTGATGGCACAAAATTTACTTCTTTTGTAAGAAAGAAAAATCAGATATTAGTAAATAAAAACTATTCAGCCAAAATACTTATTGATTGTTCGGGCATTAAATCACCAATTGTAAAGAAATATAATTTGGTAGAAGTACCAATTTACATTAACTGTTATGCTTATATAGGTGAATTTGATAAGGTACAAAATAGAAATTTTTATTGTTTTTACAGGAATAAGAATAGAAATCATTATTCTTCTTTTGGATTTACAAAAATTGCCCCAAAACTAGCTCAGCTTCAGTATTTTAAATATTCCAATAATAAACCAGATTTGAATAAATACAAAAAAGAAATGGAAGAAGCTCAAAAAGACTTTAATATACCAAAACATGAAATTAAGGAATTAAAGGTTGCAAGTTATCCCACAGGAATTATAAAGAAAAGAGAGTTTGATAACATAATCCTATTTGGAGATGCAGGACTTTATTCTCCTTCATTCAATGGTATGGGGTTTAATGAAATCCTTCGACAATACAAGAAAGTAGCGAGACATATCTCCAAATGTATTACAAAAAATACATATTCTGAAAGAGATTTAAAGCTACCTGACGATATTGCTGAAGATGTAAACAATCTAGTTTTTCAAATATTAGGTTTAATAATAAATAGTCTTCCACCAAAAATTCTTGATGAAGTATTCACTGTAATAAAGAAATCCCCTAAAAAAGATATTAAAGCAATAATGAGAAATGATTTAAGTGATAAACAAATTATTAGATTTTTCAAGTCATTATTTAATTATGTAACTTTAAGTGAATTTATACAAGTAATTCAAAAACATCACGCGAAATACATTCTTAAAACCATTTTTGAGCTAGATAAAGATATTTTATCTGAAGAAATACACAATTTGTTCTTCAAACATCATAAAATACGAATAAAAGATATGTATAAATAATTTAGAATTTGCCCCTAGATTATTGTCCTTTATGTATCACTTCGTTCTTTAGATAGGACGCCCTTGAAAATAACTCTTCGGGATTTTTTCACTTCGTGAAAAATCGTTGCACTATCCCTCGGTCACTTCGTGACGCAACTAACAAGGATTACACACAATAATTTCCCTCTCTTCAAATAAAATCTAGTCAGTTTTATTTGGGAAATTACTCTTCGGATTTTTCTTCGAAAACCAGTCGCAAGCTCCCTATCCTCGGTCTTCAATACTTTCAGACGTGTATAACATGGATTATACGAAATCAAGAAATTGGGCTCAGAACAAAAAGATTTATATTGTTGGCAAAGTAGTCTATATATATGGCAGAATATGATAAGTTGGCTCAGCACTATTTAGAGAGAAGAAAAGATAAAACCCGATTTGATTATAATCGAGATATTGAAGTTCCTGCTTTAATTAAAATAATTGGTGATGTGAAAAACAAAGTTATTTTAGACATGGGTTGTGGTTTTGGAGATCATGCTCAAAAATTATCTAAGCAAAATTACAAAAAATTGATTGGATTTGACATCAGTAAAGAATTAGTCAAATTCGCAAATCAACAAAAAATTCCTAATTCTACTTTTTATGTTGGTGATATGAGTAAAAAATTAAAACACGAAAATTCATCTTTTGATGTTGTTTATTCTAGTCTTGCGATACATTACATAAAAAGTATTAACAAATTATTCAGAGAAGTAAATCGTGTTTTAAAGAAGAACGGAATTTTTTGTTTTTCCACGGGTCACCCAATTTTTAATCTGATTAATCAAACCGATGAGCATGTAATTGGTGTGAAAAAACAACCAGATGGAAAAAGAATAATTTTTGGTGATTATTTTGATGAATCTCCAAAACCAAATGATTTAGGGAGTTTAGGAAAAGTTGAACTTTGTAATTTCACTTATGAAACACTAATTAAAGCAGGAATAGATAATGGTTTTGAATTAATCGATTATAAAGATGCTGAGCCAACTAAAATATCTGAAAAATATGATTCTGAAAAATATAGATTAACGACTACTTTGCCAACTTTTATTTTGTTTAAGTTTAAGAAGAAGTAACGCCCAATTTCTTGACTCAAGGGGACGCTGCGCTTCTCCCTTCGGTCGACCCTCGTATAACAGCGATTAAGTGAAATAATTTTTAAGCCCCTATATTTTTAAATAACTTACAATTTCTAAACTATTATGGAACAAGAATGGAGAAATGTTTACTTAGAAAAAGAATTTTCTATTGAAACAAGTAAACCAAGTGAGATAGTTACAGCTGGATTTGAAAGACTTGAATTACCAAAAAATTTCAGAGCATTAGACCTTGGTTGCGGAAATGGAAGAAATTCTATCTACTCTGCAAATTTAGGTGGAATTGTTGCATCTGTTGATTTGGCAAATCTTGATTTCAAAGAGAGATTACCTGATGAAATAAAAGATAGAATTTCTTTTTATGAAATGTCTGTCATGGATTTTGATGTAAAACCTGAAACATATACCGCTGTAATAGCCAGCAGACTTATTCAATATTTGAATGAGCAAGAACTAAACGTTCTTTTTAACAGAATAGAAAAGGGACTAACAAAAGAAGGTTTAGTAATGTTAAGTTATACTGCATCTGGAGGAATTTTTGACAAACCAGATATCCATGTTCCAAAATATAAACACCATATTGATGAAATTAGACAGACATTTCAAGATAATGGTTTAGAAATTCTTTTATTAGACGGGAAATCAGGCGTAACCACTCATGTTCCATATGTAAATCAAAATGAAACTTACGATATTCTAGCAAAAAGGAAAAACGGGGCTTAAAAATTACTCCTTCACTCCCCTTGGTCGTTTCGGGGGACGCTGCGCTTTCGCCTTCGGCTCACCCTCACTTAACAAGG
>CAZCGV010000059.1:0-3500 GCA_964498515.1 uncultured Methanosarcinales archaeon | reverse complement strand
TTTACCTGCTTATAATGAAGGAAAAGTAATTTATTCTGTTTTATCTGAAATCCAAAAAGAAGGTTTTAAAAACATTCTTGTCATAGATGATTGTTCAAAAGACAACACACTTCTTGAAGCTAAAAAATCAGGAGCTAAAGTAATTCATCATTCAAAAAATAAAGGGGCAGGAGGAGCAACTAAAACCGGCTTGGAATATGCAAAAAACTCTTCTTTCGAACATTTTGTATTTATGGATTCCGATGGACAACATTCTCCTAAAGATGTTGTTAATTTGTTAAAGTATGCTTCAAAATATGACGTTGTGATTGGTTCTCGTTTAATAAAAACTAAAGGAATGCCTTTAACGAGGAAATTAAGCAACATGTTTGGAAGTTTCCTTACGTGGATTTTTTTTGGACTTTATGTTAGAGATTCTCAAAGTGGATTTAAAGTTTTTAACAAAAAAGCCGTTTCAAAAATTAACTTAACTTATGATGGTTTTGAGTTTTGTTCTGAAATAATTGGCGAAATTCATAAACACAAGTTAAAATTTAAAGAAGTTCCTATAAAAGTAATTTATACAGACCATTCCTTGGGAAAAGGCCACGGTCAAAGTGTAGCGAATGGTTTACAAATGGTTTGGAGATTTATATGGAGAAAAAGAAATTAATAATATTTCCAGGTAATTTTTTGCCTTTTATTGGAGGGTTAGAAACTCACGTAGATGAATTTGTTAAATATCTTTCCAAAAAAAATTATGACGTAACTATTTTTGCTCCCAATATCGGTGGAAAAGAAAGAGAAACTATTCACAATGAGGTTAAAGTTTTAAGATATCCTGCTCACGAAGTCGTCAAAAATTTTACAAAACCAAAAATATTTAATTTAAAATTTTGGAAAATGTATTTTTCACTTTATTCTAACAAATACGATTTAGTTATGACAAGAACGAGATTTTTTCCAAATTCAACATTAGGAATGATGTTTGCTAAGTTTAGATTTAAAAAAATCCCTCTAATGCACGTAGAACATGGAAGTGAATTCGTTAAATTAGATTCAAAATTTAAATCATTTGTTGCAAAAGTGTATGATAAAACTTTAGGAAAGATGTTGTTTAAATTAGCAGATACAAATGTAGCAATATCAAATGATGTTAAAAAATTTATTTGTAAAAATTTTGTAAATTGTAGACAAGAGAATGTTCCTATAATTAGACGAGGAGTTGATTTTGAACTTTATGATGAAATTAGTTCTGACACTAAATTCAAAGATAAAATTGTTTTAGGTTCGGTTTGTAGATTTTATAAATGGAAAGGACTTGAAAATTCAATTTCAGCTTTTAAAAATTTACCTTCCAACATTAAAGATAAATGTGTTTATCTGATTGTAGGTTATGGCGAAGATGAAGAAAAATTAAAGAAATTAGCTTTAGGTGAAGAGAGCATTAAATTTCTAGGTAAAAAAAGTTTTTCCGAAGCAATATCTTTTATGAAATCATTTGATATATTTATTCATTCATCATATCCTGGTGGAGGATTATCTAATTCATTATTACAAGCAATGTATTGCAAATGTGCTGTAATTGCTTCTCCTAATGAAGGAGCGACAGATGTGATTGGTTCAAATACAGGAATACTTTTAAAAGATAACTCATCTAAAGAAATTCTAAGTGGAATAATTGAATTAATAGAAGACAGGAATAAACGACTTGTTTTGGCGATGAATGCTAAAAAACATATAGAAAAAAATTTTAACTGGAATGAAGTCATCAAACAATACGAAAAAGAATTTGAAATATTGGTGGATTAAATGTGCGGAATAAATGGATTTAATTTCAAAGACACAGTTTTAATTAAAGCCATGAATGAAAAAATAAAATATAGAGGTCCCGATTCGTCTGGAAATTTAAGTTTTGATAACGTTACATTAGGCCAAGTTCGATTATCAATCATTGATTTATCTTCAAAAGCAAATCAACCTATGTCTTACTTTCATCAAGGTCACAAATTACACATAACCTTCAACGGAGAAATATATAACTATAAAGAATTAAAAAACGAGTTAGAAAGTAAAAAATATTTTTTTAAAACCGATTCAGACACTGAAGTTATTTTAGCATCTTATTTAGAATGGGGCAAAGACTGCGTTTCAAAATTCAAAGGAATGTGGGCATTTTGTATTTATGATCAAAGTAGCGAAGAATTATTCTTATCGAAAGATAGATTTGGAAAAAAACCACTATATTATTATAAGGATTTAAACAAATTTTATTTTTCTTCTGAAATAAAAACATTAATTCCCTTTTTATTCAAAAAAGAAATTGATAAAATTGCATTAGAACAAATATTCACATATAGATTTACATTTGGCGAAAGAACCATTTTGAAAGGCTTGAAAAATTTCTTACCAGGACACAATATGGTTTTTGATTTAAAGAAAAAGAAAGTAACTATTTATGAAAAATATTATTCTTTAAAAATAAAAGAAAGTAAATTATCTTTTGATGAAGCAAAAGTAAAATTAAAAGAATTATTAAGAGAAAGCGTTGGTTTAAGAATGGTTTCAGATGTTCCAGTAGCTTCATTGTTATCTGGTGGATTAGATAGTTCAATTGTAACATCATTGGCTAAAAAATTAAACCCTGAATTACATACATTTTCAATAGGATTTGATACAACAAATGAACTTCCCTATGCAAAGTTAGTAGCCGATAATTTGGCGACAAAACATCATGAGATTAAAATAGATAAAAAATCGATGTTAAATTATCTAGATGAAATGATTTATCATATGGATGAACCAATAGGAGCTGATCCTGGATTCTTGCCAATTTATATATTATCAAAAGAAGTTTCAAAATTTAATAAAGTTGTATTATCTGGAGATGGAGCAGATGAGATTTTCACAGGTTATGACCGATATAAGTTATTAGAATATGGCAATAAATTGAAAAAATTCGTATTTTTTAAATCAAAAAATCCTTTATTAAAAATACTATATAACATGAAAGGAAAATCCTATTCAGAATCATTTTTAGAAATAACGAGAGTTTTTGATAAAGAAGAATTAGAAAAATTAGAACTAGATGAAAAATTACCTTCCATCAAAGCCGAGAATTTGGTAGAAATTCAAAAATTTGATGTTGAAAACTTACTTTTCAAAGACTTTTTCATGAAAGCAGATAAAATGTCATCTGCATTTGGATTGGAGCAAAGAACACCCTTTATGGATTATGAGTTGATGGAATTTGCGTTTTCATTACCTTTGGAGTTTAAACTTAAATACTTTAATGAGAAAAGAATTTTAAAAGAAGCTTTTAAAAATGAAATTCCTAAAGAAGTTTACAAAAGAAGAAAACATGGTTTTAACGTTCCAATAGATTATTGGTTTGAAAATGTGTTGAAAGATAAACTTATAAACTTATTAAATAAAAACAAACATGGATTGTATAACCAAGATTATGCTTTGGAATTGTTGAAGGATTTGAAGGGTTGTAAGTTGAATTTTAAATTAAGGAA
>CAZCGV010000058.1:0-3575 GCA_964498515.1 uncultured Methanosarcinales archaeon | reverse complement strand
ACAGTTCTTCCTTGTCCTTCAGTTATGAATGTAAATCTGCTTGCTTTTCTTTCAATACAAAAATAATCTGAATCCATAACTATTTCTTCCATATATCCAACCAACTTAACTTCTTTCCCATCATAAATAAATATGTTGTTAGTTCCAATTGAATTTTCCATAACTGTGTTTAGATCATCGTAGGGAGTAGGATTATTATTAAGTGTTGTTGCATTTGATGAAACAAAACAAAGATAAGTATAATCGCATGGTGCAAAGGGATTGTGTTTTAACAAAGAACCATAATCTTTTGAATCTGAAATTGTTTTTTTCAACTCTGAAGCAAACGCAGCATAATCTGCAGTACATTTATTGTCAAGTAAATTACCTATTCCTTTTGTTGCAAATATAACTATTGTACCCATTATAATAAGGGCGAATATTATTGTAAAAACTTGGCTTGTTTGTGCTTTCATATTTTAACCTCAAAGATGATGTATTTGTTCTTCTTTAATTAATCCTTTCTGTAATAATTTATAAATTATGTCATTTTTAGTTAAAGGATCTAATTTTCCATCATCTTGAAGCATTTTGAAAAGTGTTTTTAGGTTAGAAACTTCTAAATTAATTGTTTTATTTTTATTTGGATTATTCTTTACAGCGTTATTGTATACTTCTTCAACAAATGAATCTACATCTAATTTTTTAAGTGATGGATTTTTGGAATTAATTAAAGTTTTTCCTTTTAATTTTTCTTGTAAGGATTTTAAATCAAGAGATTGGTTTAATTGAGCTAGTTTTGAAAAGGTATCATTTTTAGGAGTGGAATGTGGTTTTTCTTCTAAATGAGGAACTTTAATTGCTTTTTTAGGAATTGGTTTTTTAGTGCCTGAGGAAGATAGATTTCTTAAATGAGTGAATGGGTCGTCATCAACACCTGAATACTCAGATAAGTCAAGATATTCTTCATCAATTCCTTCATCTAGTTTCCCATGATTTTTTAATCTAGCTTTACGAGCTAAATCATCCGCATCTAATGAAATATCTTGATCGCCTAATTCATCTGTTTTAGAAGAAATCTCTGTTTCTGGAACTTCATCTTCAACATTGAAAGCATCCAATAAACCTTTTCTTGATTTTAATCTGTCTTCAACAATTTTTCCTCGTTTCTTTTCTCCTTCTTCTTTACGTTTTTTTAATTCAGCTAATTTCTTTCTTCTTTCTTCTGCAGACATTAAACTTAATTGTTGTTGTCTTTCTTGTTCAGCTTGTTGTTGCATTCTTTGGTTTTGAAGTTCTTCTTCAGCTTTCTTGTTTCTCCAGTAATAAATGAAATAAGAACCTCCGCCGATTAAAATTAAACCTAGTATAATTAAAATTATAGCTAAAATGGATGAACTTCCATAGTCTTCATAAACTGGTTCTTCTTCAGACTCGAATTCAGATTTTAAAACACATTCACCGTAATAATTACATTCTTCATTAGTTGCACAATCCATATCGGTATCACATGAAATAAAATTTGATGAACATATATCATCAATACATTTTAAAGAAGATTTACAATCTGAATCTCTAACACAATCTTCTCCTTCTGCTTTCTTTAAATCTTCAGGGTCAGTACAAATACTTTGGTGACAAACTAAATCGCTAAAACAATCTGCATTTACTGTACAGTTCTCTCCTTCAGCATTTGGTGTTTGACCACAAACACTTATGTAAGCGCAACTTCCTCCACAATCAATTCCTTCTTCATCTGAATCTTGCATATTATTAAAACAGTGCGGAACATAAGTTACTATTTTTGAAAGAGTGTTGTAATTATTGTTTAGATCTGAAAATTTGAAACACAATGTTTTAGTTTGGTTTACAATTATGTTTTGAGTTGAATATGCTGCTGTGTTAGTTTCATAGTCTTCTGTTTTACATGAACCGAATGAACCAAAACCATATTTAAAATCAGTTGCACAACCAACATTATCTGTGCATGTTAATGTTGCTTTAATTCCTGTAGTTGCAAGACTTAGATTTACTTTTCCTTGAGGTTTTTGAATATCACAACGAGTGTCTGTACTTTGCACTACAAGAATGTTAAAAACTTTTTCTGTTCCTTTGTTACCTGCATAATCTATAGGGAAAACAGTCCATTTGAATGTTGACCCGATAGGCGCTTTTAAACCTGATTTAGTTGCCGAACTTGAAGGTGATTGTTGGGTATAGATTATGTTGTTGGTTGAATTTACGAGTGTGAAATTGTAATACTTTACGTCTGTACTATTACTTTCAACTGATAATGTTAGGGAAGATATTTCTTTATCCGTACAAGCGAATAAGGATGATGTTGCTTCGACTGGAGATGGAAGAGTTTTATCTACAACATATGAAAAATTATATTTAACTCGATAACCTGGCGATGTAAATAAAGAGTCAATATAATATGTTCCTTCTGTATTGTTTGTAGTTATAAACGTGTGTGTTTTCTCATCCGTAGTTGTTGAAGGGATAGATGGTTCACACGAATCTGTTGATTTATTTTTCAAACAATACAACATACTTGCTTCTGGCTTGGATTCAAAAATATGGTTTTGAGGAGTTGCACTAAAATATTTCGTTTTTTGTAAAACTGAAATTGTATGATTTAATTGAACTTCAAAAGATATTGGTAGTATGGTTAATGTTCCTGCTAAATTTGTACAAGTTATATTCAAAGAATACGTTAAAGGAAATACTGGAAAGTTCACAGATGCATAGCTATTTTCACCAGATTTGAAATCAAAAATTTCATTGATATTTTTAGTGTATGCTTCCGGGACTCCAGGATTTTCTGAAAACCACGCGATTGAAGGATCAAATGCAACATCATAGTCTTGTTCAGGATTTTGTGTAAATGAATAGTTACATAACACTAAATCTGAAGATGAAATATCTAAGGATGTTTTTATATTTGTTGGTGAAATTATTTTTGTTGGATTGAAATTTGCTGTAACTTGTGCTTGAGTTGGGTCATAACCTATTGCAAATTCTTCTGCAAAGTAATATTCATCAGACTCCGTAGATGCCTTACATCCTACGACATATTTTATTAGGCCATCTTGATCCGCATTAAATATTTGTAATTGAGTTCTATTGTTTGAGTCATATTGTTCTGCACTCACAGCAGTTAATGTATGATTTGAAGAAGGTACGGGATTTTGAATAAATGTTGTTCCTAAATTATCAAAAGATGTTTTATTATTCAAGTAGTTTTCTGCAAAACCAACTCGACACTCAGCTGCAATTTCAGATTCGAAAGTTATATTGAATGGCGCATTTTCTTTATATATTAATTTTGGAGCAAAGGGATTTAAAGGTTCGATAACTTTTATCCAAGGTTGACTGGCATTTAAAAAAATATTTGCTTTGATTAATTTCGAATTTCCATCTTTATCTAAAACAGGAACTTCGAGACCATAATATCCATTAAATAAATGTATTTTCTCCCCAGCATCATTCGAAACAAATAAAGTTATGTTTGAACCTGTAGGTGAAACTGTCCAATTTAAACTAAAATTTTTATATGGCAGTCCTCCAAATGAATCTGTTGAATAAAAAATAGG
>CAZCGV010000057.1:0-3618 GCA_964498515.1 uncultured Methanosarcinales archaeon | reverse complement strand
CCAAATAAAACTGACTAGATTTTATTTGAAGAGAGGGAAATTATTGTGTGTAATCTTTGTTAGTTGGGGAGACTGCAAGTCGACCGACCGAAGGGACAGTTTTTTAATTACTTAACTTATATCAATTTCGAACGAAGTGAGACTATATTTTAGAAAAAGAGGGGGCGTTAATCTTTTAAACTAACTAAATAAATTAATCCAGTTATTAAAGCAATTATTCCGCTGAATATTGTACTGTATATTAAACCAAAATTTACAATTCCAATTCCAATAATAAATGCCGATAAGGCGTTTGCAAATGCCCATATTACATTCATTGCTGAACCAAGTGTTGCTCTATTCTTTGAAGGAATTGCATGTTGTACTGCGGAATCATGAATTGTTACAAAAGCAGTTTCAAAACTACTAAATAATATTATTATTCCAACACTTAAAATAATATTATTTGAAACTGCAAATGTAATCATAAAAATACTTATTGCTATGAATATTAAGAACAATGGTTTTTTAGTGCCATAGTTATGGGCTAATTTTTCGCCCATAAACGGAGCAATTAATGCTACAATTGCGACAATAGAAAATATTCCTGCAATATATTCAGGAGATAGTCCTAATATTTGATTAAATATTAAAGGTGTTTGAATAAAAAAGCTATCTATTGCAATAGTTCCAAAAAATACTGCGAATGCCAATCCTTTAATTTGTTTATTATTCTTATGCAATAGAAATTTTATTGAGTCTTTTGCTTGGATGAATGTTTGTAAGAATATTTTGGAGTCTAATTTTTTAGTTGTGAAATTTTTTTCTTCCATATATTTAAGAATTACAAAAAAAGTAATTATGTTTGTTAAAGCAATTGCTAACCAAACAAATCTGAAATTTATTGCAACAACTACTAGCCCTATCAAACCACCCATAATTGCACCTGTTTTTTCAAAGAAAAAAAATCTTGCAAATAACGTGGCTAATTTTTTGGAGTTTTCGCCATATTTTAATGTGTCAATCACCCATGCAGTAGTAGTTCCGGATTGGAATGTCCATGCAACATCATGTAAGATGAAAAAAATTGCAATTAGCCAAAAATTTTGAAAGAAGAATATTCCTAAAAATGCAAGACTCATTAAGGCAAAAGAAATTAATATGGATTTTTTTCTTGAATAATAGTCTGCAAATGCACCAGATGGAAATTCAAATAATGTCATTAAAATTCTTGAAACAGCAAACATTGTAGTAATAGCAATGAGATTGTGTCCTAAAGACAAAAAATAAATTATTGCTAAAGCACTAACTAATTCTCTTCGAATTCCATTAGTGAACTCCATGCCATAAAATAATGATTTTGCTTTTTTTTCAAAATTAAGTATTGACATCTAATATTTATTCAGTTTATTTATTTATAATGTTTTCTAAAGCCCCCTCTTTTTCCTTTGTTAAGTAATTAAAAAATTGCAACTAATCCTTGTTAGTTTCGTTCGAACGTAGTGAGAACCGAGAAAGCGAAGCTTTCGAAGAGTGATTTTCTAAGATAAATCTTTGTAGAATATTTATTAAAACAAAAGAAAATCATTGAAAGTAACACTTCATATGCGAAGAAGGGCGAAATCGGTTCGTTTAGCCTCTATAACTCCGAAATTCAACAAATTAAATTCCAAAAAATGTAACCACTTCAAAGAAAATTCAGTAATTCCTTTATAAATAAACCCTCAAATCCGTAAAATCTCCGGATTTCTCATAAGAGATTATTTTAAACACTTCTTTCAAATTAAATCATGGATCCAATCGAAGCAATGAAAAAAGAAATGCTTAGAAGAAAACTTTCATATAAAACAATACACACATACCTTTTCTACGTTAAAAAATTCCTCCTTTTCACAAAAGATAAACCAATAAAACAAATTTCAAAAAAAGATTGTAACGAATTCTTAAATCAATTCATGGAAAATAAATTACATTGGTCAAATTTTAACGATGAAATCGCAGGTTCAACATTAAATGTAGCCTTAAACTCGATAAAATTTCTAATGGAAGAAGTTTTGAGAAAAAGTATGAGATTAAATATTAAATATTCAAAAACACCAAAAACTTTACCAATATGTTTAACAAAAGAAGAAGTATTAACATTCCTAAACGCAATTCAAAACCCAAAACACAAACTTCTTATCTCTATAATGTACGGAGCAGGACTAAGAGTTTCTGAAGTTATAAAACTAAAACCATGCGATTTAGATATAACAACAAACGTTGGCTGGGTAAGGCGTGGTAAAGGAAATAAAGATAGACCTTTCATAATTCCAAAATGTTTAACAGAAGAATTAAAAAGAATAATAAATTCAAATCCAATCTACCTTTTCCCAGGAAGAAAATTACACTTAACAACCAGAAGCGTCGAAATGATAATCAACAACATAACAAAAAAATTAAAATGGAAAAAAAATATTCACCCACACACATTTAGACATTCATTTGCAACACATCTTTTAGAGCAAGGAAGTGATATAACTTCAGTTCAATCTTTGTTAGGGCACAATGAAGCTAGAACAACATTAACTTATTTACATGTTGTTAAACCAGAACTAATTAAAATTAAATCTCCTTTAGATTACAATTAATTTTATAAACAATAACATCCAAACAAACAACATGAAAATAGCCTTTTTTGATTTAGAACCTTGGGAAATATCATATTATCAAAATTATTTTAAAAAAGATGTAAACTTTGGAACAAAATCATTAACTAAAACCAATGCAGACAATTTCAAAGATACTCAGATTATTTCAATTTTTGTAAAATCAAAAATATCAAAAGAAATATTAAACCAACTACCAAACTTAAAATATATTTCAACAATGTCCACAGGATTTGATCATATAGATGTAAAAGAATGCAAAAAACGAAACATCCAAGTTTCAAATGTTCCACAATATGGACAAAATACAATCGCAGAATATACATTTTCATTACTCCTAGCATTAAATAGAAATTTACTTGAAGCCTCAAGAAGAACAAGAAAAGGCAATTTCGATTACCAAAGATTAATAGGAACAGATTTAAAAAATAAAACAATAGGAATAATTGGAACAGGAAACATAGGACAACACGTAATCAAATATGCAAAAGCATTTGAAATGAAAATTTTAGCATACGATTTATATCCAAATAAAAAATTAGAAAAAGAATTAAATTTTAAATACACAACATTAAATAATTTGTACAAAAATTCAGATTTTATTTCATTACACCTTCCATACACAAAATCATCCTATCATCTTCTAAATAAAAAAGCATTTTCTCAAATGAAAGAAGGAGTAAAAATAATAAATACATCGAGAGGAGAAATTATAGATGCAACCGCCTTAATTCAAGCTTTAGACACAAAAAAAGTTTCTGGATGTGCCCTTGATGTTTTAGAACTCGAAAACGATATGAAAAAAGAAGTCAAAAACTCAGGATTAAAAAATCTCACGCAAAAAGAAGCAAAAATATTAATACAAAATCATAAACTCTTAGGAAGAGAAAACGTCATCCTAACACCACATTTAGCATTTTACACAAAAGAAGCTTTAGAAAGAATTCTCCAAACAACAAAAGACAATATTTTAGCATTCCAAAAGAACAAA
>CAZCGV010000056.1:0-3650 GCA_964498515.1 uncultured Methanosarcinales archaeon | reverse complement strand
GATATTATTGAACAGAGAAAGAATGCAAGAAAAGTTCTTGGTGTGCATGAGGATTCGTTAGATTTTGATGAGATTCATAAAAATTACAAAAAACTTTCTAAAAAACATCATCCAGATATGCCTGAGGGAGATACTGAAGAGTTTAAGAGAATTAATGTTGCTCATAAGATTTTGAAGAAGGAATTGAATTTGTAATAGTTAAACTAGTTATTAAACTTTAGATTTATTAAAAAGTAATTCTAATCGTTTATCTAATGAAAAAACATCGATGTTTATTTTAAAATAATTTGTACCTACATTTTGTTGTTGATTATTTAAATAAATTATATATGGGGTGCCCATTAAATCATCATCAATATCTTCAAAAGTGCCATCTTCCTTAAGCGGGTCAGTAATTTTAACACATAGATAATATGCTTCTTTTGGAACATTTATTTTTACAGGAACATTACAAACGGATTCAAGACAACTTTCAGGCAGAACTAATTTCTTACCTCGCAATGTTGAAGAAATAAGGTAATCAACCATATGGATGTAATTTTAAACTACAATATAAATATATCTATACTTGATTTATAAATTTATTTGAGTAATTCTTCTACAATTTGTTTTAACTCTTCTTGAGTTTTTGTTGAACTTATTTTATCTCTAGCTTTTGGTGCGCCACAAACTCCTTTTATGAAATGCTGTGCTTGTAATTTTTGATGTAAGAATGGAATTTTATGTTTTTGAGCTAAGTCTAAATATCTTTGAAATGCTTTGTTTCGTTCAGCTAAAGTTATTTCAGAATATTTTCCTGTTTTTAAGAAGTCATTTATTTGTTTGAAGATGAATGGATTTCCTGATGCGCCTCGACCGATTGCTATAAAGTCAACACCTGATTCCGTTAGCCTGTATTCTGCATTCTGCACATCAGTTACATCTCCGTTTCCAACTACTGGAATTGTTAGTGCTTGTTTTATTTCTTTTATTTTTTCCCAGTCCGCTTTACCTGAATATCCTTGTGAAGCATATCTTCCATGAATTGTTATGAATTCTGCTCCTGCATTTTGGCATTCTTTTGCAACTTCAATTCCTGTGTAGTGTTCTTCATCCACACCTAAACGTATTTTAGCAGAAACTGGAATTTTTACAACGCGTTTTATTTCTTTAATTATTTCTCCGCATTTTTTTGGATTTAAGAGTAATGAACTTCCTGCTCCAATTTTCATGACTTTTTTTGCTGGACAGCCCATATTTATGTCGATTAGTTCACAAAATGGTTCGATTATTTTTGAAGCTTGAACAAAATCTTCAATTTCTGATCCAAATAATTGTATGGAGAATGGTTTTTCATTTCCGCGTTTGAACATTTCTAAAGTTTTTTTATTGTTTTGTAATATTGCTTTACAACTTAGTAGTTCTGTGCAAGTTAATCCTGCTCCATATTCTACACAAAGTTCTCTGAAGGCAATGTCTGTTATTCCTGCCATAGGAGCCAAGAAGGCTTTAGTTTTAAAATTCATAGTTTTAGAAAAAAGAAAGAATATTAAAATATAACTAAAATTATACTTCGTATCCGTTTAAAAAGGCGGCCTCTTCCGCGCTTATTTCATCGTTTTCAAGTAATTCTTCTGTTGGAGCCAATAATTCGTCTAGTTCTTTTTCCCAAAATTGTTTTTCAACCATAACTATCACCTCATCTAATTTTTTGATTTAGAAGTATATAAATGAAATCAAACTCTTTTCCATAAAGTTTAAAAGATAAACTACACTTGAGTAATTATGAACGTATTTAATTGTAATATTCCGGATTGGTTTATGGGCATTGATATAACTCTTGAACTTTTGTTTGTTTTTGTCACTTTAGCGATTGCTTTTTCAGCTTATAAGGCATATAAAGTAATCAAACAACGAGAAGTTCTTCTTTTTGGGATTGCATTCTTTTCCATGGCAATAGGATATTTACAAGAAGTCATTTTTAACAGTTCTCAAATGTTTGGATTTAATAGCTCTGATTTGAGTCCTTTGATAGGTCCTGTAGCCAATAGTTTGAATTTGGGATTTTTTGTTGGATTAATTCACATGGCTATGTTTATTTTAGGTTTATCTATTTTGGTTTATATCATATTACCTAAACGTAATAAGAAATTATTTGGAATAATTGCAGGTCTTGCATTTATTGGTTTGTTTACTAGTGGAAATATTTTATTAACTTCGTTTTTAATAAATTCTTTGATGTTGTTTGCTTTAACGTTACATCATTACCAATTGTTTTTAAGGAAAAAAACGGAATCGTCTTTGTTTAATTTTATTGGTTTTGGTGCAATATTTTTAGGTCAATTCCAATTAGCTATGTCAACTACGTTTTCGTTGTTGTATGTTGCTAGCCACATAACTACTTTGTTTGGCTTCATATTATTATTATTAAATTTGATACGAGTACAGAAAAAATGAATAAAAGAAGAAGTAGGGTACAAATAATTTTTGACATTCTTAATTCGATTAAAATTAAAGGTGGAACTATTAAGCCAACTCATTTGTTGTACAAATCAAATTTATCTCACAATATGATGAATGAATATTTAATTGAATTGATTGGTAAAGAATTTGTTACTGAGCATCTTGCTAAAACTGGAAAAATGTATTCTCTCACTCGGAAAGGTTATGAATACTTGTCTGAGTATGATAAGGTTCAAAGATTCATGGATTCGTTTGGTTTGGATGAATTGTGATTGAATTTTTATTTGGTGGTTTTTCTGCGAGCACGTTAACTTGAAAGTTTGCCTTATTTTTAATGGCAAACCTTTTTAAATGAACTCTAACTTCCTGTCTCTATCCCTAGCGGGATAGAGCAGCCAGGAGTGCTCGCAGGGCTCATAACCCTGAGGTCAAAGGTTCAAATCCTTTTCCCGCTATATCTTATTTCTTGATTATTTTAATGCACTTCTTCAACCAAAGGATTTGAACATGCTCAATAATCAGATATTATTGGCACGTTTCGTGAACTCAACGAATCCTTTTCCCGCTATATTCTATTCTTCTAGGATTTGACGTATTTGGGCCCTGCGAGCAGACTTTTTAAGTTTATTTCATTTAATTTACATTTACTTACCGAAAGATTTTCGGATTTTTCAAGGGAGAATATTTTAAACACCTCTTCATTCAACGAATATGTTAAAAAATTTATCTATGGACTATAACTTAAGAGGTTATTCTTTTGAGTATATTTCTAAAATCTTGTTGCGAAGAACCAATAAAAACAATTTTATTTTTCAATTAGCTCAATTTGATTCTATTGAAGAAATTTTAACTAAATATAGATTCCAGTATGACGAAAATATTAACCAGATTCTTGAAATTCTTAGAACGGACTGGAATAGATGTGATTTGATTGAATTTGAAATTGATGAAAATTTTAATAGAAAAATTAAACAAATCATTTTGTATGATGTAAAAACTAAATTTTACAAAGTTGATCGAGACTATTTTGAATTTTGTACTTCGAATTTTAAATTTATGGATAAATGTACTAAAGAAAATATTCCTACTAAAATAATATCTATTGTTTTGTTTGAAAATTGGAGATTTAGTTTTAATTTATTTGAATTTAGTGCAGTAAAGAAAAAAACATATTCAAACTTTAAAAAGGCTTTATAAATGTTTATAAA
>CAZCGV010000055.1:0-3988 GCA_964498515.1 uncultured Methanosarcinales archaeon | reverse complement strand
ATTAAAAAATGTTAAAATTAATCTTAGGAATATTAGGTGTTTTCTTTTCCATCATGAGTTTAATAATTTTAAAATCCATTTTATTTAATTCAGGAAATGTAATCACATTATGTATGGAACTTAATAATATGACTTCAACAAGTTGTTATGTTACTATGGCAGTAATGTCTATTTTTGGAATTATCTGTTTATTTTTCGCTTTTAAAAATTAAAAACATTTATTAACTGGTGTTAATTTTCATAACCAACTGGTAAAATAAATTAACAATGAAACAAATAATTTTAGAACAATTTTTGAACTATCCTCAAGAAGATTTTTCCGCAAGAGGTCTTTCTAGAAAGCTAAATATAAATCACGTAACTATCTTAAAATATTTAAACATTTTAAAAAAAGAAGATATTATCAAAACAAAAACAACAACACTATATCCAGTCTATTGTGCGAACACATCCTCAAACAAATATATGTTTGAAAAAAAACAACACATTCAAAAACAAATTTTAGATTCAAACCTGTTACAACAATTAATTTCAACATGTAACCCTGATTGCATAATTTTGTTTGGTTCTTGTGCTAAAGGCAATTATACTGAAAATAGCGACATAGACATCTTTGTTCAATCATCAAATAAAGAACTTAATTTAGCTTCTTTTGAAAAAAAGTTAAATCATAAAATAAATTTACTTTTTGAACCAAACATCCGGAAACTTTCCGGAGAATTGGCCAACAACATTATTAATGGGATCATTTTGTATGGTTACATTAAGGTGTTTTAATTGAATAGATTATCTTGGGAAGATTGTATCCATCAAAAAATAGTTGTTGAACAAGGCAAAGATTTAGAAAGATCGCAAAGCCTATTAAACATATCTAAATTGAGATTTGCTTTCTGGAAAAATACTCAAGCGCCCGATTTCTTGAAAGTGGAAGGATATTACGAAGTAATAAAAGAACTACTTTTATCTTTAATTTATCAAAAAGGTCTAAACTGTTTAAATCACATTTGTTTAATTGCTTTCTTAGAAGAATTTTATCCTAATTTGAATTTTGAAGCGAATAAAATCAATCAATTAAGAATTTTTAGAAATGATGTTAATTACAGGGGTAAATTTATGGATGAAAATTATTTAAAAAATAATGAAGTTCAAATCAATGCAATAATCGTTAAATTATTAAGTATTTCTGAGTCTAACATTAAAGAAGAAAATTAAATTATTTCCTATTTCCAAATTAAAAACATTTATTAACACAAAACAACTAATTCTAGAGTGATTAAAAATGAGAGAACCTATTGCAAATAAAACACATTACTCAAACGGAGTGCTTACTTTAGATAAACAAATAACAGAATCCTATGAAAATGAACGTGGTCCAGGCACAATTCCAGTTAAAATGGAAAAGTTAGCTACACCTGAAGCGAACCTTCCTGTGAAAGCAATAATCGTACCTCACGCACCTATTGATTTGGCAGGTCCATGTGCTTCTTGGGCATACAAAGATCTTGCTGAACAAGGAGAGGGTATTACAACTTATATAATTATAGCGCAACCACAAAAATCTTTAAAATCAGGAACTACTTTAGAAACTTTTCAAATGCCTCACGGTGAAATTCGAGTTGATCAACAGTTTGTTAGAGATTTAGTCTCTAAAGGACATATTAAAGTTGATGAACAAATACATAAAGAAGAATCCGTTATTGAAGTTCAATTACCGTATCTTCAACATTTAAATAAAAATCGTTTAGAAAAAATAAAAATCGTTCCATTGCTTATTGGTGATGATGTTGATTACAAAGAATTGTCTGCAGATATTAAAGAAGTTCTTTTAGAACAAAACAAACAAGCTTTATTTATTTTTGTAACGAATTTAACTTCTTACGGTAGAAATTTCCATTTTGTACCCTTTACAGAAGAAATTACACAAAACATTGCGAAAATAGACAAATCTTTGATTGATGCAATAAAATCCCACAAAGAAAATAATTTCTTCGAAGCTGTGGATAAATCTATGGTTCCAGTATCAGGTTATTTTGCAATGAAGCTTTATTTTACTTTGTTAAATCCTAAAAAGATTTCCCTAGAACAAAACTATTTGTCTGGAGATGTTAACGGAGATTACAAAAACTGTGTTTCATATGCGTCTTTTGTAATTCGTTAAATAGTTATTTTTAAATAGGATTTACTCTATATTTGTAGCATGCAGAGTAAAGCACAAGTTACTGTTTTTGTTATTTTAGGTGTGATTCTATTATTTAGTACTGCTTTAATTATTTCTTCAGCAAGAACTGCTTATGAAAAACAGTTGCAAAATCAAGCTTCTACAACTCTGGGAGAGTTTATTCAATCCCGTTCTATAAATAGGTATGTGGAAAGTTGTATTCAAAGGGTTGCAAGTGAAGGGTTGTTGCTTTTAGGAAATCAAGGCGGTGTAATTTATACTGATCAAGGAGGATTAACTAATCGAAGTGATTTGGAATTAGGTGAAGACTATTTTGAATATTCTTATTATGAAATTTCTACCAACGGAGATGTTAATCTTAAAAAATTTAATGTAAGTTACGGTATTCGTGATGAAGTTAATTGTCCTAATTTTTATTCTCCAGAAATAATTGGAAATTTTGATGTTGAGTCCCAATCATTTTATCCTGCAGATAGGACATATTTATCAGAATTACATTCTCGTTTTAATTCATATCCTTTTTCTCTGAGAAAAGGTTGTGCTTCTTTACTCCCTTCTGTTGATTCAAGTGGATATTTGGGAGAAAATAATTTAGTTAAACTTTGCGATAGAAAAGGAATAAATGTTCAATTAGCGGGAGAAATTTTTACATGTATGCCTAGTGCATATTCAACAAATGCAAAACCAGATTCCATACAAGAACAACTATCTGTTTACATAAAAAATAATTTAAATTCATGTTTTAATTTTTCAATTTATGAAGAAATGGGTGCATCAATACGGGAAACAGGCGATGAAATAAATGTTTCTGCAGTTTTTACAAATCCAGACGGACTTTTAGTTTATGCAAAATATCCTTTTTTTGTAGATGTTAATGGCCGTTCAATTTTAACTGTTGCCCAATTTAGTGGTGAGTTAGATGTTAACATAAAAACATTATATTATTATTTACAAGATTTAATTACACATCATTTAAAAAATCCCTTGTTCAGTGTGTTTGAAGATTGGAAAGCAGATTCAAATATTTTTTACAGACCTTCATTTTTTGTTCAGCATGTAATAAGTCCATGTGCTTCCACAAGTTGCACTCCTCCTTATGATGATATAATTAAAATTGGAGATTTAGCAAGTCTTGTGGATGGAAAACCTTTAACGTTTTCTTTTGCAATAAAACAAAGAAAACCAATTTTAGAATACATGCATGAACCAAGATTAACAACAGTTTTTAATGGAAAATTAATTGATTATCAATATCGTGTTGGAGATTTAATTACTTTAGAACCTTTAGCAGTTGATCCAGATAATGATTCTATGAAATTTAATTATTCTGGTTGGAAAGAAACTTACGATGAAGTTTTTGATGCGGATTGTTGTTTTGTTGACCAAGTGATAAATGATGGAGGGGTTTGGCGAAAATGTGGTCCAGAAGATTCGGGATGTGTTGATTGTACTTTAGAAAGTTATCATGTTTGTGTTACTCCTGTTGATATTGAACCACGTAATTGGACAGGTCATCTTTTATTTACACCTGAAAATGGAACTTCACAAATTCAAACTTCTGAATCAGACGCAGGATATAGGGAAGTTATTCTTTCAGTAAAAGATGAACATGGTGCAATGGATTATCAAATAATCCGATTTTTAATTTTCGATTATCCAGAAGCTGTTTTAGAATCAAGAAATTTATATGAAGATGTAAATGATTCTTGGGCATCTATTGAAGATGTTTATATTTTAGATGGTTCTTCTTCAACAGCTTCTGTTTTAGCAGGAGGAGACTTATCTCATTTTTTATATTCTGATTTAACT
>CAZCGV010000054.1:0-3992 GCA_964498515.1 uncultured Methanosarcinales archaeon | reverse complement strand
TAGATTTAATCAGTTATGAAACCAATTTAGAAAGAAAAATAAACATTAATTTTTATGACTCCTTCGATAAAATACACAAAAATTTAAAAGAGAATTTGGCAAATGGAATTCTTTTATCAGGAGGCTTTGAATTATGAAAACCATCAAACAATTTCAAGAATTTATTAAAGACGGCATTGTAAAAAAACAATTCCCAAACAAATCAAGAGCAGAATTTCTTATAAGCGAATCCGAAAAATCGTATGAATTTTTACATAAAAAAATAACTACATTCGGAATTAATGAACAAACCGCCAACGACCTAGTAAAATCTTGTTATGATGTTGTAATGGAACTTGTTAGAGCGAAGATGCTAATTGAAGGATATAATTCTTCTGGTCAAGGAGCACATGAAGCAGAAGTTTCATATTTAAGAGAGTTAGGATTTAATGAAAAAGAAATACAATTTGCAGATCAATTAAGATTTTTTAGAAATGGGATGTTGTATTACGGCACAATTTTAGATGAAGAATATGCTGAAAAAGTTGTTAAATTTACAGATAAAGTGTATTTTAAATTAAAAAGCATATTTCCTAAAAGAAAAGATTTATAAAACAAAAAACTTAGAAAATACACATAGAATGGCAAAACACAAAGCTATGGACGTTTTTGAACAAATTTCAGCCTTATACCTTCTAGTAATCTTGTTATTCGTAATCTTAACAGCTTATTCAAGCAATCACACATTATTTTTAGTTTTCATAGGATTTCTTCCAACAATTACTACAATAATAATATCTCTTTTAATACATGAACAAGCAAAACATCATAGACAATTATTGTGGATAGTGCCTATGGTAATTATGATTGGATTTTACGCTTTGAGAAATAGCGCACTTTTCATAAGTATGGATGTTGAAGTTTTAATTGGAGTCAACTTTTTATTGTCTTTATTATATGTAATATTTGTATTTGCAGTATTTGGAACTCCTGAAGAAGAAGTATCTGTAGAAGCAATGGAAGAAATGATTTTACCTTCAGTCAAAAAAGACAAAAAAGAAGAATTAAAAGATTACATAAACTCAATTGAAGATAAATCTAAAGCTTTAAACTTTGTAATAGGACGAGTATATAATTTATATCATGGAGGTTCAAAAAAACTCCGTGAAGTAATCCAAATTCCATCTGATTGGTATAACGAATTTGCGCTAATTGGAATAGCAGAAGGAGTAATCGACAAAGAAAAACTTTCTGAACTAATTACTAAAATTGAAATGCAATTAAAAAATGTAGGTAGAACTGAAAAAGAAGTTTTCAAAACAAGTGCAAACAATTTAAAGAATTTAATTAGAGACCCAGAAGGAAAGGACAAAATAATCGATGTTTTAGACCATAACGACAAAGATCCAGTTAGATCGTATTATGAAGGGGCTTTAGAGTTTTGTCAAAGAATAAAAGAAGAAATTGTCAACATGGAGATTTCTGTTGTTAAGAATGAATACGTTCCTAAAAATGAGGGTGACGCTGAAAAAGTAAAAACTTCTTTGGTTGATAGTGATAAAAAAGTAGATAAGAAGAAACACAAAGATAATAAGAAACCATTATACGAAGAACATCCTTAAAGTAACTTATATTTTCTATAGAATTGAATTGATTCTCTCATTGCATTCTCAAAAGATTGTTTAGGTTTCCATCCTAAATCTCGTTTAGCTTTAGATGAATCAAAATATCTGAATTTAAATTTAAAATCAGTACTAGCCGAAGTAATTGGGCTTTTAGCTCCAAAAACATTTTCAACAATTAATGAGAAAAATTTCATCGGAGGTAACATCCAAAAAGGCAACACTTTCTCAATTTTTTTCACACGCAATAATTTTGCAATAATGTTGAATAAATCAAGATATGTTAAAAACTCATTTGCAAGAATATAATTTTCTCCAGATTTTCCTTTTTTCATAGCAAGAATATGTCCTTGAATAGTATCTTTAACCGATATAACCGCATTGCCTCCAGGAGGTGCAAAAAGTATTTCTCCAGATTTTATTTTTTTTACAAGAGTTCCAACATGCATTCCAAAATCTCCTTCCCCATAAATTGTGGTCGGAGAAACAACACAAACATTTAAACCCTTTTTACTAAAATCAGAACACAACTTAATTTCCATGTGTTTAGAATACATATACATATTATCTCTAAAGTTTTTAAAATCAAATCGTGCATTTTCATCTAAAGGCACATCTTTAAATTTAGGGATTCCTATCCCTGCTGTCGAAGCAGTTACAACTATTTTCTTAATTTTTTGTTTTAAACATTCTTCTAAAATTAGTTTAGTTCCAGTAACATGAGTTTTGTAAATTATTTTGTTTTTGAATTTATTGTGCGATACAATACCTGCAACATGATATACATATTTTTGCCTACGAAGGGCTTTTTTAAGATTATCTTTATTAATTATATCTCCATAAATTACATTTAGTTTTAGACCATTCAGAAAAGGATGCCATGTATTTTCTTGTATTAAAATAGTTATATTATTGTTCTTGTTCTTGGCTAATTCACGAACCAAATTAGAACCAACTTGACCTGTTGCACCAGTCACCAAAACATTGTTTTTAACCATTATAGCTTCTTTAAAGTCTTTTTAAATATAAACCTTTTCCTTTATAAATAAAGATAAGTTATCACTACATAGTAACAATAAAAACGAAACATTTATATATTGGTATTACTTACTAATAGTAACACCTTGAGATTTAGGTGCAAAAAAGAGGTATAAAAATGAATTTCAAAAAAATGTTCAAAACAATGGCTATAATTTCAATAGTTGTATTAACTCTATTAATGGTAACAATCACACCTGCTTTAGGTATGACTCCAATGTATAGAGAACCAATAGACGGTACTTTAAAACCAAATGTGATCATACCTGTAGATCCAATAATTGTAGATACAACTGCACCAATTACAAGAATTAAAGAATTGGAAGGCTGGCAAAACCAAGATGTGTTTGTTCAAATGAGATCTTACGATGCATCAGGTGTTGCAAAAACATTATATGATGTTTGGATGCCTAGTGTTGAAAACACATGCCCCATAGCAGATTATACTGAAGGTACTGAATTTACAGTTAGCGCAGAAGGAGAATGGAAAATGGCATATTTTTCAGTTGACAACGTTGGAAACGTAGAAGAAAGAAACGTAGCTATGATTAAAATAGATAAAACTGCACCAAGAACCAAATTTAGACGACCTGAAGCAATAAACACTGCAAAATTCACAGTAGAATTTGATGGACGAGACTCATTATCAGGAATAAAAACATTCGTATATAGTTTAGATGGTGGAAAATCTTTAATTGAAGCAAATAGTATTTCAATTGAAACTGAAGGAACTTACACAATTCAAGTTTATGCTGTTGATAATGCAGGTAACGAAGGAAACGTTGTTGAATTTACAACTACATTAGACTTACCTTCAAACGAAGACGATAATAGTGGAAGTTCAGGCGGTTCATCCAGTGGAAGTTCAACTTACATAGAACCCCAAATAATCAATTTAACTGAAGCTCAAGTAAAAGCAGGGTATACTGCAGTATTGAGAGAAAGAGATCAATTAAAATTTAGATTAGAAGGAGAGGATTATGTTTTCAAAATCGAAGACATATTTAACTACAAAGTTAAAGCAAATCTTCAAGGAGTTTATGAATTCGCACAACGTGAAAGCAAAACTTTTGACCTTGATAATGACGGAATGATTGATTTTAAAATTATAATCGGTTCAGTAACCTCAACAACCGCTTTAGTATCTGTAATTGCAAAAGAAGAAATTGCACCACAGGTTGAAGAAGAACAAGCTGAAGAAGCAGAAGACGAAGTTGAAGAACAATTTGCAACTGAACAAGCACAAGAACCATCATTCATGAATAAAATTACAGGAATGGTTGTAGGAGCAAGTGCACCTGTTAAAGTTGGCGTTGGAGTATTCGTATTATTAGTATCTCTAATCGCAGTATT
>CAZCGV010000053.1:0-4259 GCA_964498515.1 uncultured Methanosarcinales archaeon | reverse complement strand
TCAACCAACATCCATTCTCTAAAAAAGTTATAAACTTTAGGAAATTTATTTATTTTTTCCAAGGTTTTTCGGTATTTGTCCCTTAATTTTTTAGCTTCTTGATTAGATAAACCTTTTTTCATAACATAAGAAATTTTGGGTTCCAACACAGTTCTTTCTTCTTCAAAAATATTTTCAATATCAAACTCCTTTGGATGAGAATAAATATATGATTCTTTTTGCAAACCAAAAACAGAAGTAGAGATCAAATCAATATTCAACTCATTTCCCTTCAAGAAATCAATAGTTTCAATAAACTCAGTTTCATTTTCAGTTGGAAAACCAAACATAATGTATGTAACATTAGAAATTCCTACTTTTTTTGAATTCTCCAAAACTAAATTCATATCTTTAACATTTGTGCCTTTCTTCATCAACTTTAAAATTCTGTCGCAACCACTTTCAACACCCCAAATGATTAATCTTAAACCCGAATTAAATAAAATTTTTAAAGTTTCTTCATCAAATTCTTTCAAGGGTTTAAGTTGACACATCCATTTAACATTTAATGGTTTAATTATTTCAGCCAATTCCAATATTCGTTTTTTAGTAAACATATCATCAATAAAAAAAACAAACTTAGAATTAGATTTAATTATGCTTTTTTTAATATCTTCCAAATCAAACTCTTGATACATGCCTTTTCCATGATGAGTACAAAACGTACACTGTTGATAAAAACAACAAGTGGTGGTTTTTAGAGGAATAACCATTTCAGGAACAAAATAATTGTCTTCATAAATAGAGTAATCCAAAACAACATTATAATCAAGCTTATTTAATTTAACTTCATTATCATAAACCTTTTCGCCAGTTATAAAATCATACAATTCAATTTCATTTTTTAAAAAATAATTTGCTTCTTCAATCAATTTAGAATTTACTGCAGGACCACCAATAATTGTTTTTATATTTAATTTTTTTAATTCTTTAATCAAAGAGAGTGTGTAAAAACATTGCGATGAATAAATTAAACTAAATGCAACAACATCTGGTTTTAATGCTAAAAGTTTATTCAAACATTCTTGTAATAGTTCAGGAGATTTTCCTTCAACAACTAAATTATTATTTTGAGAATAAACTTTATTCGATTCTTCTGCAAACAAAGTTAAATTTTCTTTTGATGGTTTATCGAACTTTAAATTATGAAAAAATAAATTCAAATCTAAAACTTCAATATTATACATAGTATCCAAATTATTTTTAAGAAAAGAATACAACCTCGTAATCGCATAAGGTGGCGATGCAGGAGTACAAAACGGAGAGTAAACTAAAACTATATTCATATTAATTGAAATTTAGCGCTATTTAAAGTTTTTTTGCTAAATACATTGCAGTGCCAATACACAAAGCTAGAATGTACAATTGATCTAAAAAACCAATATATTTGTTTACAAAGCCAACAACTTCTCTAAAAATCCACAAACCAATAGTTAAAATAATAACTAGAAGACCATATTTTACATCTTTTTTCATAGTTTCACCTTTTTCGCTTCTTGCATTCCTCTATTTATTGAAAAAAACATATTTTTATATCTAAAATCTAAAACATTCATCGGTTTTTTCAATGGAGAAAGTAAAATTAATTTAACCTTGCATTTTTTTATTGTTTCGTTCATATTTTTTATTTGAGGTAACGAAATCCATTGTTGTAATATTATGACTTTATTTGTTTTATCAGTTATATTAGGTATCTTATCCACTACATCTATGGCAATAATTTTATTCATCTTCTTCCCAACCAGATGTACGGGTAAAGGGTTGTAAATTCCACCATCCATATAATATTTAGTTCCTATTTTTTTAGGTGGAATTACACCAGGTAAAGCAATCGCAGCCAACAAAGCTTCTCTTAAACTCCCCTTATTAAGAACTTTTTCTTTTCCAGAATTTATATCCAAGGCATTCGTTTTAAAAGGAATTTTTAAGTCAGAAAACTTTTTACATTTTATTTCATCTAAAACATAATCAACTAACTTTTCTCCTTTAATTAAACCTGTGCCTAAGCCTTTTACAGGGTCTAAAAAACGAAGAACCTTTACATGAGTAAACATATTCTCAATTTCAAGGGAAGTTTTACCAGAAGCAAAACAAACACCAATTAAAGAACCAAAAGAACTACCAATAACTTCATCAATTTCGATTTGTTTTTTTTCAAGAACTTTTAATACACCAATTTGAGTGTAGCATCTTACACCTCCACCACCTAAAATTAAAGATATTTTTTTATCCATGAATTAATTTCAAACTTTGTACCTTAAAAAACTTTTGATTTAGAAAAAAGATATATGTAATTGAAGCCCAATTAAAAACAAAACATAAGTTCCAATCAAAATAAAAGCATGCTTTCTATTTAAATGCTTAAATCTCGGTTGAATTAAATACACAGATAACAATAACGCCAGAATCATGAAAGGGATTTGATAAGCCATCAAAGAAACATCTATAATTAAATTTCGAGTAAGTAAAACAATTATCCCTATACCTAAACAAATATTAACAATAACACTACTAATTAAATTGCCATAAACATCTTTATCTTTTTTCATACCAATAGAAACAAGACCTATTGCAAACTCAGGGAAAGAAGTTCCAATAACAACCAAAACAGTACCCACAATTATTTCAGGCAAGTTATATATTTGAGCAATATGTATTAAAACCGAAACCGCTTGAGCAGCAGTCCAACAAACAATTAAACCAAAAATAACTGAACCAAACACACCGAAAAGTAAATTATGTTCTTTAGGAGAAGTATTCCCTTCTTTTTTTGAAAATAATTGTATTAAAGCAATAAATAATCCAAATAAAACAAATATAATTATGCCTTCCCAGAAAATTAACTCAAAACTATGGCTTTGAGGTAATATCGATGCACCGCCATCGAAAGAAACATTTACAAACATTAAAACTAAAATTAAAATTGTAATTATTACAGCAGTTATTCCTTTTTTAAAATTTTCTTCAATGGTTAAAGGTTTAATCAGAGCGAGAATTCCCAACACAACAGTAACATTAGCAATATTAGTTCCAACAATATTGACCAAAGCAGTAGTAGTTAATCCTTGTAAAGCAAAAATAATTGAAAAAACCAATAAAGGTAAAGAAGAAGCACAAGCCAAAAGAGCCGTTCCAATAGACGTTCCAGTTTTTGAAGCAACAATTTCAATAGAATGTTCAAGAAGAATCGTAAATATAATCATCGCAACTAATAAACCAACGGCAGTTATACCTAACCAAAACATAGACATAGTTTCATAAGGAACTGAAGGACCAAAAGAGTGCATTCCTCCTTCAGAAGCCATTACAGAGGGAATTAAGAGTATTAAAGCGAATAAAAACAACCAATTTTTATTTAACATGCTTGCTTTTAAGAAGGAATCATTTAAAATGGTTTTTATTTGCCGCTATCAAAAATTATTTAAACTCATAAAAATAAACTTATGCCAAGGGTGATTTTATGAAAAAATATATTTTAATGTTGTTAATTTTAGCATTTGTTCTAACCGCTTGCACAGGAGAAACTACAAACCAAATTGTAGAAAATTCAGATGAGTTTGAAGATATTATTGAAGGAGAATTAAATTCAAATATAAATCAAAAATATCTTGAATATGCAGCACAAGTTTCTTGCAATATGTTAACCGTTACACACGAAAATGGCGATGTAATGACCGCAATACAAGATGCAGCAAATTTTGGAAAATATGGTCTAACTGAAGAAGAAGTAGATGAATTTGGAAGTTTATATCAAGATGATGTTGATTTTGCAGTTGCAGCATATACAAGAATGAGAGAAATTTGTTTACCAACAATAACTGCTATGGGTATAAACGAGTATACGCCAAATTAAATCAAAAACTCATATTTTTCTTTATTTTTTTTAAAGAAAAAACAAATTCTTTTTTGTTCAGGGTGAACAGGATCCAATTTATATAAAATTAAATTTCCTTGCCCAAAGGGATAATAATCAAAACCTTTTTTTAACATATTTTCTTCATTATTTTGAAGATTGTTTAACATTACTTCTAAATTTGTTATAACTGGAGTAAAATCATCTGTAGTTATGGCTTCATAAGTAAGTTTCATTCTTAGATCTCCGGGAGTTAAAGAATTTAAGTAATAAAATTCTTGCATATCTATTTCATCAAGTTTGTTCACACTTGTTTTTGCCATTTAAATTAAGAATATTTGTTATTTTATAAACTTTTAGGTAGTAA
>CAZCGV010000052.1:2712-4563 GCA_964498515.1 uncultured Methanosarcinales archaeon | reverse complement strand
TTTATTGCGAGGGATTAATATGAAAAAATTAATTTTTATCCTAATTTTTATTTTATGCTCAACACTTATTCTTGCAGACTATGGGGATATAGATAAGGATGATGTAGAAGAACATCGTACTTGGGCGGATGCTTCATGGGATAGATTCATTGGATTTGATCAGCCAATAAGCATATTTAATTGGAAAACTGATTTCTACCCCGTTCAAGATTGGGAAGTAGAATATTGTTCAAAAGGCGTTACAACAGAGTTTGAATTTGAAGATGATGACACTGCTTCAGCGTTCTACGAATCTTTCTTCGGAACTAGCGCAACACTCCAAGCATTCAAATCTAACACCGATGAAACAGGACTTTACCTATATGAATTTACTTGGTACATCAAACCAATGGAAAGTGATTTGAACGTTAATATAAGTTACCAAATTGGAGACAATAAAATTCAATTAGACTTTAAGAAAGTTACAGAAGGAAGTTCTTGGGCGATTTACAAACCATTCTATTCAAGCGAAGATATTACTTTTGCATATATGACTTATAGTGGAAATAATTTTAAAACAGAGGTTTTACCAAAAAATGATTAAAGAAAATATAATCACATTCAAAAAGAATTATCTTTCACTTAGTTTAATTCAAATTTCATTTATTTTATTGGTTTTAGTTTTACTTTTTTCTTCTTCTTTTTTAGTTCAAAAAAAATTAAGCACTATTTCTTTGACTGGGGAAATTATTCCTGTAGATATTCAAAATAAAATAACTAAGGGCGAGAGTTTAACTCCTCAAGAAGAAGTTTTGATGGAAAGTTCTGTTGATAAGATGGCTTCGTTTTTTAAATTAGTTATAACTCTAAGCATAATTTTAAGTTTGCTTTTAACTTCGCTAAATGTTTTCAAAGAATATTTGCTTTACAAAAAGTTGTTTAAGAAAAAATCTTCGTGGAAAAGGATTTTATTTTTTGGTGGTTCTTCTTTGTTAACGTTCATTTCATTAATTTTAATTTTTTCATCTGCGATGTTGAAATCTATTAATTTCTTCTGGTTCTGGGCGTTTTTTATTATTTTTTTAATTTTAAATTCGTTCATTCAACAGATGCTTCCAGTTTTGTTTTTTCAAAAAATTAAATGGGGTAAGAAACTTACTTCTAAAAAAATTGGAAAATCTTTTGTATATTGGTTTATGTTTACAATTAGTTTAGTTGTTTTAATTTTTGTGTGGATTTTAATTTCAAGTTTATTTAATTATATTTGGGTTCCTTTGGCTTTCTTTTTAAGTATAATGGGAACTTTAATTATTTATTCAACTGTTAAAAATTTAGTTTTAATTTCGATTTACAAAGTTATGAGTGAGACAAAATGAAAGATAAAAAAGCGCAAGTTACAATTTTTGTAATATTTGGATTGATTCTGCTTATTGGTGGAGTTATATTGTTTTATATGCGGGCAGATATTGCAGAAATTATTTCTGAAGATATTTCTGTTGTTGATGAAGTTGACACTAATTTAAGGCCTATAAAAAATTATGTTGAACAATGTATGTATGATGTTGGATTGGAAGGTTTTAGAATTATTGGTGCTAATGGTGGTTATTTGTCTCCTATGTCTACGAATGCGTTTAGATATGATTATGCTCGTGTTGATCAGAATGATGGTTTGATGTTTACTGAAGATTATTTTATTCCTTATTGGTCTTATTCTGTTGATCCTAAAGATAATTATTGGTTTTTTCAACAGGTTCGTGCTCCTAGTTTAGAAGATATTGAACAGGATGCTAAGAGATATTTAGAAAATAATTTATTGAGATGTTTAGATAATTTGAGTGATTTAGATTATGGTACTGATTTATTTATTGAAGG
>CAZCGV010000052.1:0-2612 GCA_964498515.1 uncultured Methanosarcinales archaeon | reverse complement strand
AGTTGATTCTAATGCTTTGCCTCCTTTTTTTGATTTTAAAAAAGGTTATGATTTTGTTGTTTGGAGTCAAATGGATGTTGAGATGAAAATTAAACAAATGATGCAAAGTTATATTCAAACGATTAGATTTGTTGGTGCTAAAAATTCTTTGAAATTAAATATGGATCATTTAGATCAAATGGAAAAAGATTTTTTTAACAAGGGACAAATTAATTTATTTAATGAGGAATATATTAGGGATGCGGAGATTAGTTTTGTTTATGTTGATGCGCCAATTTATTCTCGTGTTTTTGGTAAGAATACGGACAGCAGTACAATTAGGTCTGAGAAATATACTTCTTCATCTATGATTGGTGCAAGCACTGTTGAACATACGTACAAGTTTGCTTATGATTTAACTATTCCTGTTGTTGCTGAATTGAAATTTGATCCTATTTTTGAAAATGAAGAACCTTTTGTTTTTATGGTTGGTTTGGAATCTAATATACGAAAAAATCTTAGGTGGATGGATTATGCTGTTGGTAATGGTCCTATAATTTGGGATGATTCTTTTATTCAATATGATTTTGGAGATGGTGTTGAAATGACTACTTCGGAATTGACTGGTTTGAGTATTCCTGCAGGTCAACCTGAAAAGAAATTTTTTGGAAATGAACAGCAATTTTTATCAGGGGACATTGTTGTTAATGTTTATGATGATGATTCGATGGAACTTATTGAAGGCGTTTCTGTAACTATTGGTGTTGGAGATTATGCTTCTGCAGTTATTGGTTCAACAAAAGAACAAGAATCTGGTGAAGTTCAATTTCGTGGAAAAGCGCCTTTAGTTACAAATGGTTATTTGGTTTTTGATAAGTTGGGTTATGCTCGGCAAATTAAAAAAATAACAACTAGAGAGGGTGAAGATCAAACTATGAATATTAGACTTGCTCCTTTGACAACTAAAAATGTTTCTATGAAGGTTTATGATTTAGATGTTAATTCTTATCGTGATTTGAAAGATAATGAAACGGTTATTTTTATGATTTCAAGAATTGATGAAGGAGACAAGATTGTTTCTTTTAGTAGGTTTTTACAGATAGGTAAAGATTCTTCTGCAACGCTTGAATTAATTCCTGGTAGATATACTGTTGATGCTATGTTGATTGATGGTGAGGGAGTGATTATTCCTAAGAATTGTGATAAGGAATGTTATTATGATCCTTGGCCGTTTAAAACTTGCGAATATTATCCTGATAACAATATTGTTATGCAACCTGCTATGTGGGGTGGATTGGAATTTAAGGAAGAGGATTTATTTTATTTATCTAGAGACAATGTTTATGGAGATAATGAAATTCAATTATCTGTTTTGAGATTTAAAACTCCTGATTGTATTGATGGTTTGGAAGATATGTCTAAGAAAAATGCTTTGACATTAAGATATCAAACTAATTTGTTACCAACTTTTAATTAATATGACTACATTATCTGAGTTTGTAAAAGAGGGACTTGCCAAGGGGCATACTGAGACGGAATTAGTTGCCGCTCTAAAAAGTAAAGGTTTCTCTGATGAGCAAATTAATAATGCATTTGGTTCGTCTGAAGGTAATCCTCAATTGAAAAATTACATTTTAAATTATTTGCATCAAGGATATTCTGCAGAACAGATTTTTGATTTTTTAAAAAAACAAAATTATAAATCTGGTGAATTGGGTAATTTATTGAAGGAAATAAATAAGGAGTATTATAGTGGGAGTTTGAATTTAAGATTTTTGGGTGGTGGAAGTTCTAAATTGATATTGGTTATTTTTTTAGTTTTAATTCTTCTTGGCGGAATTTCATTTTTTTATTTTGGAGAGAATGATGAGTATATTCCTACTCAAAGTCAAATGTCTTTGAGTGCTTCTTTGAATAAAAATAATTTTTTGATTGATGAAAAAGTTTCAGTTTCTGTTGCTCCTTCTAATTTTGGAAATTCTTATGATGTTAATTTTATTTTAAGGAGTTTTGATAAGAAAAAAATTTCAGAGGAGAGTTTGACAAAAACGAATTCATTTACTCATCAACTTTCTTTACCTTCTGAATTGCCTGTTGGAAAATATTTAATCCAAGTTGTTGTTGAAGCTAATGGTAACTCTATTGAAAAGGAATTGATGTTTAATGTTGTTGATGAGATTGTTGAAGAAGAAGATGAAGTTTATACTGAAGAAGAAGAAACTACTGATGAAGTGTATGTTCCTCCCGTTGTGCCTAGTTCTTCTAAGGTTAATGTTGATAAAAAATTAACTTCTGAACAAATATTTAATGTTGCGATGAAAGAGAAAGATAAATCTAAAGCTATTGGTACTTGTGAAAAAATAACTAATGATTATTTGAAGGTTGAATGCTTATCTCAATTGGCTTATTCTTTTAATGATGAAGGAATTTGCGCTTATGTTTCTGGTGAAGAAAAAGATTATTGTTATATGAATTTAATTGTAAATGGTAAAACTGAATTGTGTGATCTGGTGACTTCTGAACAATCTAAAAATTTATGTGCTCAATATATTTTTATTAATTCTGATTTGGATGAAACTTCAAATACTGACTCCACTACTGTTGATTTAAGTGGTGAAGAAGGGGAAGATATA
>CAZCGV010000051.1:0-4711 GCA_964498515.1 uncultured Methanosarcinales archaeon | reverse complement strand
CCGTAACCAATTAATCTAAATCTTGTTCCTAATTTTCTTGAAATTGTTACTTTGTCACTAATATCTGCACATACTGGTAATCGTAAATTTAAATGTGCAATTCCTTTCCCTAATGATGAAACCATGCCAACTGTTTTTGCACTGTTTACATTTAGTAATAATACTTCTCCTTTAATTAAAGGATTTATTTTCAAATCTTCTCCAACACTTTGAATTCTTTCTAGAAGATGAACTTTCAAATCTAATTCCGACCAAATCGGGGGTAATTTTCCTGGATAGCCTACGATGCAACCAGTTAATTGATCTCCTTTTGCAATTGAGGGATCTAATGAAGTTAATATTGCTGAACTTCCTCCTGGATGTAATTCATCAACAGATGTTCCTCCAGTTTTCATTCCTGTAATTTTTGTTGTGATTGGTTTTGCAATTAATTTATTTTGTTCTTCTACGATTCTTCCAGGTCGGATTTCTATTGTTTCTCCAACATTAAATTTTCCCTTAATTACACTTCCTCCTAAGATGCCTCCTATGAGTTTAGTTGGAACGGAACCTGGTTTATTTACATCGAATGTTCTTGCAACATAAAATATAGGTTCAGTATTTGGATTTCTTTCAGGTGTTGGAATTGCTGTTTGTATTGCGTCTAAGAGCATATCTATATTTACTCCTTGTTTTGCACTTATAGGTACAATAGGTGCGTCTTCAAAAGAAGTTCCTTTCAATACATTTTTTATTTCGTGATAATTACGAAGCGCTCTGTCTTCTGAAACTAAATCAATTTTATTTTGAACAACAACAACTTTTTTTATTCCACTTAATTCAAGTGCCATTAAATGTTCTTGTGTTTGTGGTTGAGGACAGATTTCATTTGCTGCGATTAAAAGTAATGCTCCGTCCATTATTGTTGCGCCTGATAACATTGTAGCCATTAAGCTTTCATGACCTGGTGCATCTACGAAAGAAAGTTTTCTAACAATTTCAGTTTTCTTTCCTGTAGTTGGATGTTTTTCTTTAGTAGTATAACAAAAAGGAGCGTCTAATGAAGGATCTTTTCGAATTACTGTATCCGCATATCCTAATCTTATCGTAATTCCTCTTTTTAATTCTTCAGAATGAGTGTCAGTCCATTTTCCAGAAAGTTGTTGTGTTAATGTCGTTTTTCCGTGATCAACATGTCCAACTAAACCTATATTCAATTCAGGTTGTACATCTAACTTCAACTCAACGTCTTTCTTTACAGTTTTCTTTCTAGTTGTTTTCTTTACTGCAGTTTCTTTTTTAGTCTTTTTTTCAGGCATTCTCAATGTTTAAGAATTAATCCTTTGTTTATAAAGTTAACTTAAGAATAATTATTAAAAATAAACTGGAGAAAGTTTTATAAAGAAATTAGAACTTCTTCACATATTATGGAAAAAATAAAACATTGTACATCATGCAACGTTTCAGTTGTTAACGATCAAGGATCAACGAACTTTTTGTGTCCAAATTGTGGAAAACAGGAAATAGTTAGATGCAGAAAATGTCGTGAAATAGTCACTAAGTATAAATGTCCTGAATGTGGCTTTATAGGTCCAAATTAATTCTTAGGTAAATAAAATGGCAAACGCAATAATTACTTTTGAAATTATGCCTGATTCACCAGACGTGGAATTAGAATCTTTAAAAGAGAAATCTTTAGATATCATTAAAAAACATGGTGCTAAAGGAGAGATGCAAAGCAAAATTGAACCTATCGCTTTTGGTTTAAAAAAAATTATAATCTATGCAATGTTTGATGTTAGTGATAATAAAGATTTTGATTCTATTGCAGATGAGATTTCAACTTTGGAAGGGATTGGAAATGCAAAAGTTGCAAATATGGATTTAGCAATGGGTTAATTTTTTATTTTGAATACAATATCATTATTTTTTTAATTAAATAGGTATATTCTTGAAAATCTAAACCTTCTAATTTTATTTCCAAGCACTCATTTGAATCTATAAGAGGAATATTTTCTGATTTTCGAACGTTAGTTAAAGCTATGTCCACTAAAGACATTGAATTTTCTAAGTTTAACTTGTCTACTGTTTGACAAAAATTGAATGAACTTTTTCCAAAATATCTTATTATTTGAGAATTAGTTTTATTATGATTATATATCCAAAATGCTTCCTCAAATTGATTTTGAATCAATATATCTTTTTTTCTTTTACCTACCAAAATAACAAAATCTGGGTGATATGAATAAACTGGTTTTAAATCTTTAAACATAAAAATTGCATTACCGTGCAAATAAGTTAATTCAATTAATTCATTATTAAATGCTTTGTCAATCATAAATTGTAGAAGTATTAAGACATTAATAAATTATATTGCTAATTTTCTTCTTTTGTGTTCTAAATTTATAAAAAGATTTTTTATGGTGTTTTTATACATTTGTGCGATTTCAGAATCTAATTCTTTGTTTTTTTCCATTTCAGCAGTTAGTCGTTCGATTACTTTTATTTGATGATATATTTGACTGAATTTTTCTCTTTTTTGATTTTTCAATCTTAATTTAGTTATTCTTAATTTATTTTTCTTAGATACATCTTCCATAACATAATGTTGCAAATGTTTTTTTCTATGTGTCTGTAAAGAAGGAAATTCAATATTATGTGCTTTAGATGAAAGTGAAATAAATATTTGTTGTTTTAACAAAGGTATCATTTTACATAAATTTTGAGAAAAATCCTTTTTTTGGAGGTTCTTCTTTCGAATTATTTGCAGGAGGAGTGTCTAAAGATTCTAAGTCGGACATATTAAAATCAGGCACATTTATGCCGCCATCAGAAGCCTGGTTGCTGGTTGCTGGTTGCTGGTTAGTAGGTTCTGGTTTAGAATTAACTGCAGGCACTTTTTCTCCAGGAGAATCTTTTTGATTTGGAGACGACATATTTTGAGGATTAGACATGTCTGCCATATTTTCTGAAGAATTATTTGAATTTAAATTACTGTTTTGAACACTAATTCCAGACATATTATTTTGAGATGGAAGAGTTTTTTCAGGTAAAGAAGGTTCTTTATCCATTTTCTCCATTAATTTTTCTAAAAGCTCCGTTTGTTTTTGAACTAATTGTGCCACACTTAATATTCCTTTTGCAATTTCTTCATTCTGCGTAGAGATTGTTTTAAAATTGTTGTGCAAAGTATGGTTTTGAAAATCTTCAAGCATTTCTTCATTTGTGCTTTTAAAAATAGTATTTAAAGTGCTTATTGTTTGTGTAAGATTGTGAACTGCATCAATTAAATCAGAACCCTCATATTTCTTTCCTAAAGGATTTTTTTTTATTTGTTCGACTTCATTTCTAAGTCTTTCTAACTCCTCATGTGGGAGTATTTCATATTCAGAATCGTCATTCATTGCCTCAACCTCTACCTATTTTTTATTTAAGGAGTATTTAAATATTACGTTTGTGCTTTTAAAAATAGAAAAACAAATTATTTAAACTGAGTTGAATTTTCGTTTTTTATGAGCAATAATTCACAAAATGAACAAAATTTCTTATTATCTGAAGGTTCTTCCAGGGATGTCGGTCGTACTGCTCAAAGAATGAATATTCTCGCCGCTAAATTAGTGGGGGAAACTGTTAGAACTACACTTGGTCCGCAAGGAATGGATAAAATGATTGTTGATGCTCTTGGAGATGTAACTATAACTAATGATGGTGCAACAATCCTACGAGAAATGAATATTGAACATCCTACTGCAAAGATGATTGTCGAAATTGCAATTACTCAGGAAGAAGAAGTTGGTGATGGAACTACTACTGCTGTTGTGATTGCAGGGGAATTATTAAAACAAGCTGAAGATTTGCTTGAACAAAATATTCATCCGACTACTGTGATTAAAGGATATCGATTAGCGGCTAAAGTTTCTCAAAAAATTCTTGAGAATATGAGTGAAAAGATTACTTCAAAAGATAAAAAAATATTAAATAATTTAGCAATGACTGCTATGACTGGAAAAGTTGCAGAAGATGCTAAAGAACATTTGGGAAAAATTGTTGTTGAAGCAATTTCTCATTTAGAAGATAGTTCAAATTTAAAAAATATTAAGATTGAGAAGAAGGTGGGATCCTCAGTACACAAAACTGAGTTAATAGAAGGAATTGTTATCGATAAAGAAAAAATTCATCCGTCAATGCCCTCCAAAATTGAGAATGCAAAAATAATTTTATTAAATGGTGCTCTTGAAATTCCGACTACGGAAACTGAAAGTAAAATATCGATAACAGACCCTTCTCAACTTCAAGAATATCTTGACATGGAAGAATCTATGTTAAAGAAACAAGTTAATAAATTGGTTGCTTCTGGTGCCAATGTTGTTTTTTGTCAGAAAGGTGTGGATGATTTAATTCAATATTTATTAGCTAAGGAAGGAATCTATGCTGTACGTAGAGTTAAAAAATCAGATTTAGAAAAATTGGCATCTTCAACTGGAGGAACAATTATTAATAATATTAATGACGTTACTAAAGAACATTTAGGTAAAAGTGGTTTAGTTGAAGAAGTTAAAGTTGGCGATGAAATGATGACTTTTGTACGAGAATGTAAAAACGCTCGAGCAGTTACTATTTTAGTTCGCGCAACAACGGATCATGTAGCTGATGAAGTAAAACGTGCTATTGATGATGCTCTTGGAAATGTTTCTTCTGCTTTAGGCAATATGAGTATTGTTGGAGGAGCGGG
>CAZCGV010000050.1:3487-4916 GCA_964498515.1 uncultured Methanosarcinales archaeon | reverse complement strand
TGTTAGATAGTTTAGATATGACTGAAGGAAGAATCACAAACCTAGCAAACGGAACAGATGGACAAGATGCAGTAACTAAATCACAATTAGATGCAGTAAATGGTTCAATAGAAACAGATACAAATACGTGGTGGAACATCACAGGAAGTAATTACTTAATCAACTCATCAAACATTTTAGAAATCAACGAAACAACTTTGAACGCTACAATAGATTCAAGAGCACCAAATACATCCTATTTGTTGAATCAGAGCGTGATTATAGGAACAAATACAAGTATAACTTATTCTCCTTCAGATGCATTTTATGTTGATATTGGAAAAACTGGAACAGAAGATTATTTTCTTAAATTGCCAATACAAAATGCTGAAGGATATGTTCAAGTATGGATTTCAGGAACAAATAATAAGTTATATGGTAACTTTGAAATTTTTACATCATTATATCTTGATGGAGTAGGTACTGGAACAAATGGTAGTGCTTTATTAAATTGTCAAGATTGTGATATTAGTACTGTTGATTGGTATACTAAAGATGGATATTCATATATTTATATAGTTGGATCAGGTTGGAGTAATCCAAAATTTTCTTTAGATAAAATAAAAATTAGTGGGAGTTCTTATGATGAAGATTGGACACAAGGTTATGTTTGGAGTACATATGCAGGATTTTTTCCAGCACTTGGTGGTTATTCTCAAAAATATTCTTCTAGTTCGTCACTTAAAATATGGAATGAATACAATGATGGTCCTGGAAGTGGTTTAGATGCAGACAAGTTTGGTAGTCTTGCTTATAATAATTATGTATATGGTAATACTCTTCAAGGAATGTATGGATTTGGTACGTCAGCATCACATGATTTAGATGATTCATACGATAGATTTTATGCTGTGTATGGTAATAATATGACTAATGCACCAGGAGTGTATGTTCCAGCAGATGGATTTTCAAGTGTTATAAATATTCCTATAGCAGGAGCAGGATATAATTGGCAATTAGGAATACAATCTTACCAAGATAGGTTATATATGCGTAGAGAATACGGAAGTTGGAAACCTTGGGTGGAATTTGTTTCAACTAACTTTATAGGTGATACTAACTTTACAGGCAATCACATTCAAGATGGAAATTTAAATGTAACAGGAGATTTTCAAATTGGTGGAACTTTAGATATGACTTCTGGCAAAATCACAAACCTAGCAAACGGAACAGATTCACAAGACGCAGTAACATATTCACAATTACAAGAAATAAATTCTTCAATCCCTGATGGAGATGTAGTCGGTCCTTCATCAGCAACAGACAACACCATTGCAATATTTGATGGTGTAACTGGAAAACTTATTCAAGATTCAGGAGTGTACATAGATGGTTCTAATAAAATAGGAATAGGAACCGCTACACCACTAAATCAATTAGATGTTGCAGG
>CAZCGV010000050.1:1583-3387 GCA_964498515.1 uncultured Methanosarcinales archaeon | reverse complement strand
ACTGCTGAACCTACTGATGGCGTATGGTTCCAAATAGAAAATGATGTTATATTTGGAAAAATTTCTGTATGGTCAACACCTAGCAATAATGTAGTTCAAACAACAACCAATTATACTTTAACTCCTGGAACAATAACAAGTGCGGGAACTTGGTATAATGCATATATAACTATTAATGAAGATGCATCTGCGGCTCTTTTTGAATTATATGATTCACCACAAACAACATTATTATGGAACGAAACTATTACTACAACATATATTCCTACAACTACGTGGAGATATACCGGACATGGTGTAACTGCGTATATGGTTGCACCCACTGGAACTGCTCAAGAAATAATTAAATTCGATTACATGGATGTAGAAATTAACCGGGTACTAGACAGATGAAAAAACTAACAACAACAATACTAATTTTATTTTTACTGCTTAACTTAGTTCAAGCAGTAAACTTTCCACATTCAAGAATACTTTACCAAGACGAACTAGCACAAGTTTCAGACCAAGAAATTACAAATTACCTCTACGACAATTTACAATTCGTAAGAAAATTCGAAACTAATGAAAAAATCTATTATTATTATAAAACAAAATCAATCGAACCTTTACCAAATAAAAAATATGTGTTAAGAGATTTAGACATACAAACATCAATCCCTAAAAATATCATGGACTCATGTATTAACGAAAACAACGAAGCATATTGTGACAATCTTTTAGTTGAATCAAAAGAAGAAAACCAATTAACAACTAAACCAATTAAAGTTCAAGTAGAAGACGAATTAAAAACCAAATTAGAAAAAATAAAACAAAATCAAAAGTTAGAAGGAGATTTTCCAACAAGACCTGAAGAAGTACAATCCGTACCTGAAGAAATAATTTCTTACCCTGAATTTGCCTCCTTTGAAGAAATGTTATTAAGTTTAATCTCCTACGACTCCACAACAGGAACATATAAAATTGGAACAATCTCATTAAATCCCGACGGTTCAATTTTAGTACAAAACGATTTAACAGTTTTAGGAAATATTTATTCAAACCAAACTATTGAAAACACATCAGTAGAAAACAATCCAACAGAAATACAACTACCACAAACATATCTTTTAGAAGACCAAGACATAGTATTAAACTTAAGTGAATAAAATGGAAACAAAAAAAATAGTTGCCCTGTTAACAATCTTGCTGTTTGCAATAGTTATATCTGCATTAGTTCCTAAAATGAATTCAATTACAGGTTTTGTAACGCATCAAACACAAACAGGAACAATCATTCCATTAAACACAAACTATCAAACTGATTCTTATTTAACAGAACAAGTAAACACATATTCAAACATAGAATCTCTAAAAATTTCAGGAAGCTCAGAAGGTTCAGGAAAAATAAACATATACTTACAAAATGGTGATGAAAAAATATTAGTATATTACGACAACTTAGACTCCAACAATCAACTAACAGGAAAAGTCACAGACAATTCAAATGGTAAAGGTAAATCTCAAGAACACATTCCAGAAAACACAACTGAAGAATTACCTGAAGAAGAAGTTATTGAAGAAGAAATGATCACTGAAGAAGAACTTCCCCCAGAACCTACCGAAACTCCTATTGAAGAAATTGTTGAAGAAGAAATTCCTCCAGAAGAAAATGAAACTATTCCAATAACGAACACAACAGAAGAATTAATTCCAGAAGAATCCCTTAACATAACTGAAGAAGAAATAATTCCAACAACAAACGAAACAGAACAAACAATTAACACAACAATCCCTGTTGAAGAAGTAAACCCAACAGAAGAAA
>CAZCGV010000050.1:0-1483 GCA_964498515.1 uncultured Methanosarcinales archaeon | reverse complement strand
ATCACTGTAGGAACACAAAACCAAACTCTTCCAATAATTAACACAACAGAACAATTCACAACGTTCATCCCTTGGTTAGACCAATACAATACTTGCGAAAAAACAAACATATCCTCATGCTGTTTTGACACACAAACATACACACAAAATCAAAAACTAAAAATCCAGAACACAGAATATTTCTGCTCAATAAATGAAAATTCAAACGACTGGATACAAATAGATGATGCTTTCATAATAGAAACTTCAACAGACATTTTATTCCTAATAGATCAACAAGGAAATTCCTGGCTTAAAGGAACTCTTTGCCAAACAAATCAAAGTTGTCAAACAAAATTTACAATTCCAGAATTAGATTTCACGATAACTAAAACAGGAAATTTACAAATACAACAAATAGAAGAAAACATAAATCAATTCAATTCTTGTGAAAATTGTTTAAACATAAAAAACAATCAAAACGAAATCGTAGCACAAATAATACAGAATACATTAAAACTAAAAGGCAAATTCTACCAACAACAAATTGACCAAAACTCATGCGAAGTTTGTTAATTATTTTTTCTTCTCAAAAGTTTTCAAATACTCAAAAGAAACATTTAATTTTTTAGAACCAATATAATCCAAAACATCATAAACTTTAAGTTTTCTCTTACCCTTACAAATCTGTCTAGAAAGTCTACTTCTTTCATCATCATCTTGATATCCAAACGAAATCTTTTCATGATCTGGACCTCGAATATCTCCATTAAAATCAATATAACTTCCACTTTCAGAATTTTCTAAAACTTGAATCTTATCTATCAACATATTTAATCTCGGAGAAATATCTGTATTAACTTTTTTCTTATCATAAAAAATTTTAGTATTAAATTGAACATTTAAACCATAATTGTCTTTTCCATTATAACCAACATTTGCCTTAAAATCTTTACCATAGTAACTAGCATTTCCTCTAACATCACAAGAAGCCACAGATAAATAACCTCCCAATACAAGCACTGCCAATTTTTCTAAAGTTTTAGACATACAAATATTAATCAATACAAATATATAAATGTTACTATTTTCAAGTAACAATTTCGTAAGATTTCCGGAAAACTCATGCGTGATTTAAAATATAACCTCTCTAAATAACATATAATGCCTCTAGAAACCATATTAAACAAAAAACAAATACAATCCTCTGCAGACTTAGTAGATGCAATGGATTTAATTAACGGACCATTGTGCTACCTACTCATCTCATCAGGCAGTAAAACCCTCGAAAACATAGGAATCGCTCTTTCAGTCTCAGAAATACTTTTCTCAAAAATACCCTTTGTAACATCATATATACGACAAACCAAAGACTACAAAGCACTAATTTATTGGGTGCCTAAAGAAATACTCGCAAATTCAATCCCAGTCAATGGATTATTAGATATTTTTCCAGCTTATAAATGGAGAGCTGAATCTACTCTAAAATGAATACATTTATAAA
>CAZCGV010000049.1:0-5039 GCA_964498515.1 uncultured Methanosarcinales archaeon | reverse complement strand
GCCTGATCTAAACAAATACACTCAATTCACAAACACTATAAACACAAATAACCAAATAAAACAAAAAGCACAAGAATTAGCGCAAGGAGAAATAGATTTGTTTTCATTAGAATTACAATTAGCAAAATTTGTTTCAAATCATTTAGAGTATAGTTTGGATGTATACATTTCAGATCAAAACTTACAATCAACATGGGCGTTTGAAAACAAAAAAGGAGCATGTGACGAATTCACAAATTTATTCATTTCATTAAATCGAGAATTAGGAATTCCTGCAAGATTTGTAGCAGGAATCACATACACAAATTCAGAATTATTCAATACAGAATGGGGAAATCATGCTTGGGCAGAAGTTTATTTTCCTGAGTTTGGATGGGTTCCCTTCGATGTAACTTACTCTCAATATGGTTTTGTAGATGCCACACACATAGTTTTTTCTAAAGAAGTAGATGGAGAACAAAAATCAATATCTTATAGTGCATTAGGTAGCGGTTTTGAATTAAATCCCTCTAAATTAGTTTTCGAAACAAACATAATTAAAAAAACAAATCAAATTCAAGATTTATTAGACATCTCCTTAGAAGTAAAAGAAAGTTCAGTTGGATTTGGTTCATATAATGTTTTAATAGCCACATTAAAGAATAAAAATAATTTTTATATTATTGAAAAACCAAATTTAGCTCAAACCACAGGAATAAAAATCATTGCAGAACCGCAAAAATTAATTTTGTTAAAACCAAATGAAGAAAAAAAGATTTATTGGATTTTAAAAGTTGACGAAAATTTAAATCAAAATTATTTATACACTTTTCCAATACATTATTATTCTTCAAACGAATATGAATATACAACAACATTTGAATCATCTAAAAAAGAAAAAATATATGATGAACAATCAATGTTAATATATGCTCAAAATGAAGAATTGAAACCGACACAAAAATATATTTTAACTTGTGATATTCCCGAGAAAATCATACAACATTCAAAACAAAAACTGAATTGCATTTTAAATTCAAAACAAAATCCCACCAACATACAATTAAAATTATGTGATGACTACTCATGCGAAACTACGTTTGAAGATGCTCCCTTCAATTTAGAAATAAAAACCGACAAAGTTGGAACAATAACCAATAAACTAACTCTTTCATATTCACAAAGTTCAGAGCAACAGTTTTTAACATATATTGTATTAGATGAAATAAACGTTTCAATAGAAAATATAAATTTATCCAAAGAACTGCAATACAATTCAACAGAAAATTTAACTTTTGAAATAAACAAACATTCTTATTCATCTCCAACTAATGTAACCTTAAATATAAATGGAAAATTATTCAACAAAAAAATAAATTTAGAAACCTTAAATCAAAACGCACTTTTCGAAGTTGAAATAAAAGGAAAAAATCTATTACCTGGTGAAAACATTATAAATATTAACTTAGAATATTTGTCTTTAACAGGAAATCTAACAACCTTAAATCAAGAAGTAAAAATAAATTTAAATAACACGAATTTCTTTCAAAAATTAAGTTCTTACACTAAATTTACTTTAGTTAAAATAACGCGCTTATTTATCCAGCAATAAAATTAAAAGAATATTTATTGAATTCAGAAGTACCAATATTCTTAAGTCTCATATGATTAAATCTATTATTAAAAGCATTACTTAATGTGAATGCTTTATAATTGCTCAATACTACAATTCTATTTTCCAAATACATAACCTCTACGAAACAAACATTTTAAAACACAATAAATATATAAAATTTGCGCTAAAAAACAATAAAAAACTCTAAAATTCATCGTTTTGTAATAATTTATCAGCAGAATCCTCTATTCTTTCATGAACATTTTCACTTCCACAATAAGGACATTTTACAACATGAACATCTGCATTTCTAGAAAATTTATATTTACATTTGTCACAAACAAAATCTCGTTTTTCAAAAAAAGGTTTTTCAGCGTTAAGTTTATGGGGTGGTGAATGCATATGAGGAGAATCAACATTTCTCAAACCATCTCCACTCCCATAGCAACCTCTACAAACGAAACCTTTTCCGTCTGGAAGAGCTCTCATTTCGGAGCCTTCCAATACTTTTCCACATTTAACACATTTAATAGATAAATCTAATGGCATTTTTCCACCCCTATCTAGCAACTATTAATGAACTAGTTAATCTTACTCCGGATAATTTTCTAAGATGATCCATTATTATAGCAGCCAATTCTTCTGAATTTTCAACACTAACTTTTATAATTATATCCCATTCACCAAAAATAATATGTGCACTCTCAACTTGCTTAATTTGAGACACTTTGTCAAAAATTTCTTCCTCTTCACCATGTTCGGTTGCAATTAAAATATATGCTATCATATTATCACAATAAATTGTAGGCGTTCGTACTTATAAATTTTTGCTTGAGCTTTTAAATCTCGTTAAAAGAATTCATAGTTTTTAACTCTTCTTCAGCATTAAGTTCTTTTTTATGTTTCAATCTTTCCAGTCTAGCACTTTTCTTAGGATTTGTTTTTTTCACAATGTTAGTTTTCACAAGTTTAGGATAATAACGAATAAAAGTCAAGAAAGCAGTATGTCCCAACATAGTATGAGACGGTCTAACTTTTTCACTTTCAATTTCCCAATCTCGTTTTATAAGTTCACAAGTAACCTCATGATGAAAGTCTTGATCCAATTCTAAAATTGCTTTTTGAGCTTGAGTTATTTGAGGAGTGTACAAAACCAAATAACCTCCTTTTTTTAGAGCTTTTTTTGCAACTTCAAGAACTCTCCAAGGTTCAGGCACATCAATAGTCATCAAATCAACTTTTTCAACAGGATCCAAAGTATAAACATCTTTTAACTCACAAGTTATATTATTTAATTCTAAATCTTGAATATTTTGATTTACAGCTTCAACATGTTTTTCATTAATATCATAACAATAAACTTTTTTACATAAAGAAGCCAAAGTACAAGCCAAAGCCCCGCTTCCTGCTCCTGCATCAATAACAATAAAATCCTTAGTCATTCCAGTTTTAGTTATAATCATTCCCGAGTCCTTAGGATTAATTATTGCAGCAGGTTTTTGAATATTAACAAAATTATCTTTAAAGTTAGCATCATATAAATGGACATATTCTCCTTTAGAAGTTTGAATTAAATCCTCCTTTAACTTAGTTCGAGGCAATTCTCCTTCATTTATGTTTAAACTAATATTTAAATCATTTATAGAGTATTTTTTACCAGAGGGACTTAAAGCAATTCGTTTAACTTTCATAAAAAGAAGAAAACTAATCTCATTTATTAAAGTTATTTAAATACTAAACCCCCACATTTATAAATAAAACTCCTTTTCTAACCTTTATCTGAGTAATCGTAAGATACTCATTGTAGTTCGAAAGAACAAAATAAAAAGCTGATACGAGATTCAATCTCCAGACAGCAGAGTAAGGTGAAAACTTTGATATATGATGTATCACAACATAAATTAGTGCTAGAAGTAGCAAAAGAACTAAAGAACAAAATAAAAATGCCTGAATGGGCAAATTTTGTAAAAACTGGTTCTCACAGAGAAACCATGCCTAAGAATACTGATTGGTGGTATATACGAGCTGCGTCAATATTAAGATTAGCTCATAAAATGGGACCAATTGGAGTTAATAAACTTAAAACTAGGTATGGCGGTAGGAAAAACAGAGGAGTTAAACCAGATGCATTTCAAGAAGCATCAGGAAAAGTAATTCGTGTAATTTTACAACAACTTCAAGAAGCCGGATTAGTTAAAGAAAATTCAGCAAAATTAGCTAGAAAAGGAAGAATTACAACTCCAGAAGGAATTTCAATAATGATGAAATGTGCTAAAAAACTTCTTTCAGAAAATAAAACTGAAGCAAAACCTAAAAAAGTTGCTAAGAAAGTTGAAGAAGAAAAAGACAAACCTGAAGATAATGCTGACAAAATCAAAAAAACTTCAGAAGCTCTACCTAAGGAGGATTAAAAATGGCAACATTCAAACATCCAAGTAGAAAAGGAAGATTAGCAAAATTAGGACGTCAAACTAAATGGGCTCCATTTTGGATAATTCCAAAAATGTTCGGACCGGGAAAGAAAGTCCATCCTTCAAGCGTTACTGAAGTAAAAAGAAGCTGGCGAAGAACTAAAACAAAAGCATAAGGTGAATTGCAATGACTGAAGAAATAAAACGAGAATATGTAATTCCTTTAAGAAGAGGATTTTTAAATACTCCAAGATATAAACGAACAAATAAAGCAGTTAGAGTGTTAAAAGAGTTTTTAGTAAAAAATATGAAATCTGAAAATATAAGGATAGGGCCTAGATTAAACTTATTTTTATGGAAAGACGGCATAAGAAATCCTCCTGCTAAAGTTAAAGTTACAGTTACAAAAGATAAAGAAGGAATCGTAAGAGCTGAATTAATTGGGTTTCAATATGTTGATTTCAAACAAATCGAATCTGAAGAACCTAAAAATCTAAAAGAAAAACTGCAAGATAAAGTTAAAGGAACTCCTAGAGATGCTGAAGGTGAAGTAAAACAGAAAGCAGAAATCAGCAAACCGAAAGCGGAAGCAAAACCAGAATCAGAAAAGCCTAAAGTTGAAGAAAAGGTTGAAGTAAAACCGCAACCAGCAACCAGCAAGCCGAAACCAGAAACTGCTTTATCTGCCGAAGAAAAACTTTTAGAAACTGAAGTAAAAGAAGAAGCTTTATTAGAAGACGATTCAGTTAAGACTGAATAATTTTTTTTATTTTTTTCTAATTCTCATTAGTGACTTAAAATATTTAAATAAAAAGAAAAAATAAATTTATTTAAAATGAGTATTGTATGTAGTTACTCCGCCAACAATTGCAACTAAACCAGCAATAGTTACTAGAATCCAAGTCCAACCATTAGTGTCATCTTCAGATCCATCTCCTGTAACTTGACCTGTGATTAAGTTTCTTGCAGAATCTATGCCAACTTCTTCATAATCTCCAGCAGACTCAGAATTTGAAACGCCTAAATTAACTTCA
>CAZCGV010000048.1:0-5905 GCA_964498515.1 uncultured Methanosarcinales archaeon | reverse complement strand
TTAAATTTGCCTAAATATGATATTAAATCGGGAGTTAAATTATCTCAAATTGAAACGGAAGCTACTTTTGATCAAAGGAATTTAGATATAAGAAATTTAGAAGAGTATGTTTGGTTTACAAATGCATTTCATAAACAAGATATTCAAAGAACGACAAATTTATTTTTTATAAATCAAGATGTTTTTTATGATTCTGAAAACAATAAAGATTATGATGTTTCTTTAAATGTTAAATCTATAACTTGTCCTCCTCAAAGGCACATGTTTTCTATTGATTGGTTTTATAATAAATTGTATAGTGAAGAATATGAAACCGCGACAGGTATGACGTTAGAAATCAAATTAGCGAAAGATAAAAAAGCACATTATGAAAATGAAATTTCTAAATTTAAAAAAGAAAATGAAATTATTTTCTCTCCTTTTGAAAATGATAAATTAAAACACACTTTAATTGAAGAATTAAAATTAACTTCTAATGTTGAAGGAAGTGCAATTAATTTAGAAGCGTTGTGTGTTGATGAAGATATAAATTTTATAGTTGGAATAAATTATTATGGTAAAGAATCGGGCATGGATGTTAAATACGATATCAATAAACAAGGTGGCAAAATATCTTATATTTTTGCAAACAAAGGAATTTTTGCTATAACCATAGATGGTGAAATAAAATTATCTGCAGGTTTAAGAATTGAATTCTAAATCTTTAAAATACATATATTTATATAAATTTATGTATTTATTTTAATATGAAACTACAACTTGGAATTTATGAACATTTTAAAGGCAAACGTTATGAAGTTATTGGCATTGCAAAACATTCAGAAACGTTAGAAGAGTTCGTTGTTTACAAAGCATTGTATGTTTCGGAAGAGTTTGACGAAAATCAATTGTGGATAAGACCACTCTCAATGTTTTTTGGAACAAAAATAATTGATGGGAAAGAAGTTCCCCGATTTAAATTTGTTGAAAAAAATTAAACTCCATTCTCGGAAAGAATGTCTATTATCGATTTTGTTTTATTTACTCTCGCATAATATTCTGGTTTTGAAGCAATTGTGTTCATTCCGAAAAATAAACTTAAGTTGTACATCTGTATGGGTACATTGGAATGAATGATTGTTTTTACATTAACATTCGCTTCAAACATTTTTGTATTAGGTATTTGTTCAGTTAATCCTAAGTAATTTATGTGTCCTTCAAATAAGTTATAATTGTGTGCTTTTTCAAAAGAACTGAATTTTTGTAGTTTGGTTAGATACTCTTTCATGAAAGCTCGACTATTAAAATCAGATTCCAAATATGAAGTTTCATGATTAAAGATTAAAGGAAATGTATAATCCTCTCCAAAAAAATTATTTAAAAAAATAATTAAATCATCTAAAGCTTCAAATTCTTTGTATTTCGTTTGATTTAAAATTTTTAATTGTTCTTCCATTTTTATCTCGTTACATTAAATGTCTCAACTTGTTCTAATAATTTCTTTGCATGTTGATTTGTTGTGAAATGTTTTCTTACAGGTTCCAACAATTCATTCACATATTTTGCACATGTGCTTTTCAAATCCATTGGATGAATTTCTTTGGAAACAAATTTTTCTTCCAATTCAGAATATGAATTTAATTCTATATTTCCTCCGAATTTTTCGGGTCGTTCAACAACTACTTTAGAACACTTCTCAAAAATAATGTATTTAAAATATTCCATCACAGGATTGTCTTCAACTATTCCTTCTGGACAAAAAGCTTTTTTGAACTTTAGATTTACATCTTCAACAGAATCAGTCATGAATATTGCTGAGTTAGGATTTGATTTACTCATTTTTTTAGCAACTGCTGCTTCAACACCTGTTAGATCTGTTTTTGGTTGAGTTAATCCCATAAGCATGTGATGGCTTACAATAACGGGCGGAACATATCCTAATTTAGGAAATATGTCTCTAGCAAGCATATTTACTTTTCTTTGATCTAAACCAAGTTGAGCTATATCTGCGCCTAAATGATGAATATCTGCTGCTTGCATTAAAGGATATAATATTTGTGCCGATGGGTTTGAAGTTGATTCTTCTCTTCCCATGATTTGGCCACAACGTAACACTCTTTGAACTGTTGCATTCATACTTAATCTTAAAACAGTTTCCCAATATTCAGGATGTTTTTTAATAAATTCACTTGTCCAAATAAATTCAACATTTTCTAAATTCATTCCGGAAGCTTTCCATACTTCGATAAAGTATTCTCCTAATGTGTGTATTTTAGATAAATCTCCACCCATTTTATTGTTTAACATTGCAAACCAATCTGCAACCCAGAATTTAAAATGAATGCCTGTAGAAGTTAATTTGTTAACATTAATTGTTCGAAGTAAACCTTGAGCGATGTGTATTTTACCTGAAGGTTCGAAACCATCATAAGCTATTGGATGTTCTTTTTCTGAAAATAATTTTCTTAATTCTTCTTCATTAATTATTTCTTCTCCAACTTCCTTTATTGTTTTTATTTTTTCATCGATATTCATTTTAAACCTCAAAATATAAATTGGTCTTTTTTCTTTAAACCAATAACAAATACTTTTTCAACACGATTTGTATTAACTTCCTTTATCACAAATTTATATCCGTGAAGTTTGAAGTGTTCTCCTTCTTTAGGAATGTGTGCTAATTTTTTTACAATAAATCCTGATAAAGTTGAATTATCTTCATCATCTAATTGTATATTTAAAACTCTTTCAACATCATCTAATTCTGCTTTTCCCCTCATCACATAATCGGTTTCATTAATTTTTCTTATGTCAGGAGTGATATCTTCAATAGTGTCGGTTTCATCGTAAATTTCTCCAACTATTTCTTCCAATAAATCTTCGATTGTGACAATCCCTAACATAGTTCCGTGTTCATTTACAACTATTGCTAAATGATTTTTTTTAATTTTAAATTCCCTTAATAATTGATCTGCTAATTTTGTTTCATGAACAAAAAATGGAGCTTTTGCAATACTTTTGAGTTGTTTTCTACCATCCACCATTAACAAGTCTTTAGTATATAAAACTCCTGTTATGTGGTCTAAATCTCCTTTATATAGCGGGATTCTTGAATATCCTTTTTCCTTTATTTGAGCAATTACATCATCGACTTTTAAATGTTCTTCGAGAGCTTCAACATCAGGTCTTGGAGTCATGACTTCCGATACGGGTGTATCATCTAGTTCGAAAATGTTCTCAATCATTTCTTTTTCTTGTAATTTTATTGAACCTTGTTCTCCAGATAAATTAACCATGTCTATAACTTCTTCTTCAGTTAGTCTTACTGAGAAGGGATCTCCTTTCGGAATTAAAATAGTTATGAATTTATCTAAAAACCAAACTAAAGGATACATTAATTTTTTTAGAATATCTATTATTATGGCCATAGGTAATGCTATTTTTGAAGCATGTACTGTTGCAATTGCTTTAGGAATTATTTCTCCAAATATTAGGATTAATAAAGTCATACCTCCTGTTGCGATTCCTATACCTATATTCCCAAACTCATTTATTGCAATAGATGTGGCTAAAGAAGCCGCGCCTATATTTACAACATTATTTCCTATTAGAATTGTAATTAATAATTTATGAGAGTCTTTTTTTAATTTTTGTAATGTTTTTGCGCCCCATTTATTTTGACTTAATAAATGATGTAATTTTATTTCGGAGATTGAAAACATAGCAGTTTCCGTACTCGAGAAAAGTGCAGATAAAAAAATCAGACAAATCAAAATTATTATTTGTGTTGTTATTAAAACCATGAATCTCAAAGCCTTTTATACTAGTATTTAGGGCTTTATTTATAAATGTTTTTGTATATTTAGCTTTTAATTATTTAAATTAGAGAATTGTTCTAATATTTTATCGTTTACTTGAATTAAATTTTTCTTTGCTTGTAGGTGTTTAAAAGTTTTATCTAGAGAAATAAATGTGGTTTCATTTATGGTTTGTTGTTTGATAGGAATTCCTTTTGAAACTAATTTGTACGTGTATTGATTTACTAATTCTTCTGTTAAACCAAGTTCTTTTGCAATTTCTTTCGGACTTAAAGGTTTAGTTGCAATATATAATGCTAAGAATAATTCTTCTTCTCTCACTGAAAGTTTGATGTCGAAATCGTCCTTTATTGAATGTGGTTGTGTTAAAGTTAATTCATCTATTCGCTCGCTTAGTTTATCTAGTTTGGTTTCGATCTCAGAAAGATGACCATATAATAAAGAAATTTCAGTTGTGTTTTGATTGATTGCATCAAGATGTTCAGTCATTTCGGTTTTGATTTTGGAGAAGGATACCTTTAGGATACTATGTATTTCTTTGAACTCTTTTATGTTCCCCATTACCACACCAATTATTGAGTCTCGCACATCTTTTTAAAGATTGTTATTTTGTTATTTGATGTTTAGAGACTACATTATATTTAAATGAATACAAATGTATTTATATTGGTTTAAATATTCTTTTTATATGAAGAGAATTTATTATCTCTAGAACTTAAAATCATCAACTTTACTTTTTGTTGAATTAAATGAAGCATCATCAAATTTGTTGTCATCTAAACCCTTATCGAAATCAAAATCTGATTTGAAATCTTTATCAAAATCAGTTGATTTATCTTCAGATAGTTCATCATCTTTTTCTTTATTGGGCAATATTTTTTTGTAAATATATGTAAACAATAATAATAATAGAAATAATAAAATGACTCCTGTAATCATAGGCAAATCAACTTTAATTTTTCCATAAGCATAAACGAATGAAATATATCCTAAAAAATAAATTACTGTTGGTGAACTGAATATATATGTTAGTTTAGATGAAATTCTATGTGTAAAAGAAGAATATATTGTAAATCCTGCATACAACATTACAAATAATATCACTCCAAATTTATCCCATGCAAAAAGTTCGGTTTTATTTGAAAACATATACTGCATAGAACCAACAATGATCCAAAAAAGACTTATACCGTTACTTAACGCCGTGTTCCAACCAAGTTCTTCATGTTTGTGCATTCCAAAATAAGTTTCTACAACAAACCACATAAGTAATATGGGTGCAATCTGCCATAATAGTTCAGGATTGGTAAAAGGAATAGAAACTACTTGAAATATGTCTTTAAACATTTCAACTATAAATGGATTCATGTGCTTCTTTTATAAAGCCACATTTATAAATATAACTCTAATTCTCTTTGTTATGGTCAGAACAAGACGTGAATTGGCAGTTTTTTTGTCTAAATTAAAGGGGTTTTCTAAGCCTTCTGTTCAGCTTGAACAATATCCTTCGGATAGTGAGGTTGCGGCTAAATTACTTTGGCAAATGATGTTGAATGAGGAAATAGAAGATAAAGAAATCGTTGATTTAGGCGCAGGTACAGGCATTCTTGGTATTGGTTGTTTGCTTTTAGGTGCTAAAAAAGTTTATTTTATAGATATTGATTCTAAAATGAAGTTTGAAATAGAACAAAATCTTCAAATCTTATGTAATAATTGGGAAATTGATGTTAAAGATAAATGGGAATTTATTTGCAAAAATGTGCAGGAATTAACTCAAAACGACCTGAACGGAATGCAGACACCTGATGAACTGATTACTGTTCTCAATCCACCTTTTGGTACTCGTAAAAAACATGTAGACAAGATGTTTTTGGAGAAGGCCTTATCGTTATCAGATTCAGTTTATACTATGCATAAAACATCAACTAAAGACTTTATAGATGCATTTTCTAGAGATAATAATTTAACTATTTCTTGGGCAGAAGATACTTCTTTCCCCATAAAACAAACTATGGATTTGCATAAAAAACGAATTCAAAGAATTGAAGTGACATTATACAATCTGCGAAAGTAACTACTTATAAGTGATTACAAAACGAAACATTTATAAA
>CAZCGV010000047.1:4323-6232 GCA_964498515.1 uncultured Methanosarcinales archaeon | reverse complement strand
ATATTAGTCGTGCTTTAACTACTGCTTTAAAAAAAGCAGGTATTTGGAAATCTCTTTCTAGTGGTCGTGTTCAAGGTCCGGCTCTTAAATTAGTTGTTGATAAAGAAAAAGAAATTAAAAAATTTGTTCCAACTCCTTATTGGCAAATAAACTACAGCGGAACAGTAAACAACGTTCTGATTGATAGTGTGCATGAAAAAGATAAATTTCTTAAGCAAACTGAAGCACAAGCTGTTTTTGATAAAATAAATAAAAAAAATGGTGAAGTTAGTTCAATTAATAGAACTGAAACTTCCGTTCCGCCTCCAAATCCGTTTGATTTAACTACCTTACAAACTGAAGCGTATCGTTCGCTAGGTATTTCTCCTAAAGATACTCTTGCTTTGGCTCAAGATCTTTATTCATCTGGATATATTTCTTATCCTAGAACAAGTTCTCAAGAATTACCTCCTGAATTAGATTATAAAAAATTATTGAGTGCGTTATTAAGACATGATATATACAAAGAATTGGCTCAAAAAATATTGGCTATGCCTAAATTAAAGCCAAACAATGGTAAAAAGAAAGATCCTGCTCATCCTGCAATATATCCTACAGGTATTTTGCCTGATTTAAGAAATACTCATGAACGTGCATTAAAAATATATGATTTAATTGTACGTAGATTCTTAGCGACTTTTTCTGTCGATGCTAAACGAGAAACAAATAAAATTATCTTTGACATTGAGAATGAAAATTTTATTACTAAGGGAACTCGCACTATTTTTGAAGGTTGGTTTGAATTTTATGGTCGACATGTTAAAAGAGAAGATGTTACATTACCTGAGGTTAAAGTTAAAGACGTTATTAAATATAAAAAAGCAGAATTATTGAGTAAACAAACTACCCCTCCTAAACGATATTCTCCGTCTTCTTTGATTAAGGAGTTAGAGAAAAGAAATCTTGGAACTAAATCTACGAGGGCAAGCATTATTGAAACTTTATATCAAAGAGATTTTGTAGAAGAAAAATCCTTGACTGCTACTGAAATGGGCATTCAAATAATAGATACTTTGGAAAAGTTTTGTCCTGAAATTGTAAAAGAAGAGTTAACAAGACATTTTGAAGAAGAAATGGAAGGTATTCGAGAGAATAATTGTAGCGAAGAAAAAGTTTTAGATGAAGCTAAAGCTGAATTGAGCAAAATATTTGAAAAAGTTAAAAAAAATGAAAAGGAGATTGGTGAAAATCTAAAAGGATCTTTAATTGAGATGCAAGACATTCAAAATAATGTGGGTGCTTGTCCAATATGTAAAAAAGGAACGTTGATGATTAAATATTCTCCTAAAACTAAGCAAAAATTCATTGGATGTGATCAATATCCTGATTGTACTGCTTTATTTTCTGCTCCGCGAGCAACAAAATTAACTGGTGCAGGAAAGGTTTGTGAATCTTGCGGCTATCCTTTGCTTTCGGTTACTCAAGGAGGTAGAACTTCATTATTATGTTTTAATATGGCTTGTCCCACTAAGAAAAGTGAAGAAGAAAGTCCTGAAATTAAAAAGATTTTAAGTAAACCTTGTCCTACTTGTGGTTCGAAATTAGCTAAACGAAAGAGTTTTTATGGTGAATTCATAGGTTGTACTAATTATCCTAAATGTAATTACATGTCTAAATTAGATGGTGAAACTATTTCTTTAAAGAAAAAAACTACATCTAGCAAGAAAACAACAACAAAGAAAACGACTACAAAAAAACCTAAAAAGAACTGATTTCTTAGAACATTTAAATGTTTCTGGGCAAATTTTAGAAATCTACCCAAAACAACTAATTAAAAAATTTATTTTTTCTTAGCAACTTTTTTCTTTGCTACTTTTTTCTTAGCAGGAGCTTTTTTAGCAACTTTTTTCTTTGCTACTTTTTTCTTTGC
>CAZCGV010000047.1:0-4223 GCA_964498515.1 uncultured Methanosarcinales archaeon | reverse complement strand
TTTTCTTTGCTACTTTTTTCTTTGCAACTGCTTTTTTAGCTACTTTTTTCTTTGCAACTGCTTTTTTCACAACTTTTTTCTTTGCAGGAGCTTTTTTCTTAGCAACTGCTTTTTTCACAACTTTTTTCTTTACAGTAGTTTTCTTTGCTACCATGATACACACCTCGTGTTTGTTTTCTATATTTTGAAAAATATAGTTAACATTACATTTTTAGTCATACTTATATTTAAAGCTTTTTGTTTTTGGGCATTTTTTTAATAATTAATCTCTAAAAAAATAAATTTTTTAAAAAATTTTTACGTCAGTTAAAAAAAGTTTAATGTGTCGTATAACCTGCATCAATACAAGTTATTTTTGCGTAAATTTATCTCATCACAGAATTTTTTATTTTTTTATTTTACGTTATGAATATTTAAATATTAAAAATTAATTAATTAATTAAATTTTTTTAGAGCTTAATTCTGAAAAATTATAAAAATGTTGTTTTTTAAAATTCCTTTTGTTTATGCACCTTTGCAGGCAACAAAGATTAATTAATTGTTAACGTGTCTGGTTAATTTTATTTTATGTGTTGAATTTTGCTTAGAAGTTTTAAAAAAATTAAATAGAAAAAATAAATTCCTTTATGTTTTCGATTACTTGATTCTTCGATAAAGGAACAAATCGTATACTTCCTGCAACATCATGACCTCCTCCAGAAATTCTTGCGTAAGGTATTTTATCTTTCAGGAATTGAACTAATTTATTTCCATCAAATAATTTTTCATCTTGATTTACTCTATAAACGACCATTGAGTCACTAATTATTAAAGTTATTTGTTTTGTTTCAGGATTAGTTTCTTCTTTCATACCATGACTTATGCTTGTTAGCTTTCCAATTGAAAAGTAATCGTTCCATAAGGTTAATTTTTCCCCGTCGATTACAGTTATTTTAAATTTGCCCCAAGAATCGTCTACGGCATAATGTTGAAGCATGGATTTTACTTCGGAATCCCATTTGTCTAATTGATTTTGTAATAACTCAGTTAGTTCTTCTCGTTTATCTGATGAAGAAGATATTAAATGGAATAAAGGTAATTCTCCATAAGCATATTTTGTAAAGAAAATTTCTAAAGATACTGCTCTACCTACCATTCTAAAATATTCTTTGCTTTTTCCAGATTGTTCTATGAATTTAGCTATTTCCGCTCCTTTACATTTATCGGCTACGCCCCCTAATGTTGCTGTAAAAATATCATGAGGCATTTTAGGTAAAATTAGGTGTGCAAGTTTGAATGCCATCATGGACGTTGAAAATTCCTTATTCAATCCAACTAAATATGGATTTGCGTGTTCAGACACTATATTGCAAATTTCACTGTTGTTTTTTTCATCTAACGTTCCTGGATCATGATGATCTACAACTATTACTTCTGCTCCAAAAAGTTGTACTTTTTTAATTGCTAAAACATCTTCTTCAGTACTTCCATTATCCAATATAATTATTAAAGGATTTTTATTATTTGTTCTATTAGAATTACCTTTCCAGAATGAAATGTCTTTTGTAGCGTCACTTATATCGTAATAAGGAGTTTTTGAAGCATTTTTAGTGTAATAATTATTTATGAACTTTAAATCGGGTTGTCTTTCTTTTAATAACTTTAAAATGGGTTTTTCTATCAATAATGCGCTACAATACCCGTCACAATCTCCGTGATGTGAAATGATTATAGGAGTTTTTGTTTCTATTGCATTTTTTATTTTATTTGCGATTTTTTCCAACATAGGATTTAATTTGTCCCAATCTAATGAGTCAAAGATTGAAGAATCTACGGGGTTTAATTTGATTTGATTTGATTCTTCTTTCGGTTCAGTTATATTTGTTATATCTGCTATTTGTCCTTGTACTCTATTTTGATGAATTGATTTCTTAAAAGAGAAGGTTGCACTATAGCCTTTTTTTAATTCAGGATATGCTGGTTGTCCTGGAGAATATTTAACTAATTGTATTGTTGTCTCACCATCATCAACCGTAAATATGGTTATGTTTTGAAGATTAACAACTTCATTAACTTTTGCTGTTAAAATATATATTATGTCTATTTGTGGATCGTTCAATATTTGATTTATTTTTTCTATATTTTTAAATTTCATAATTTCACCTTTTTATTTTTCCCAAGGACTATGTCCAAAATGTATTATTGCATCAAAATTTAGTTTTTCAAGTTCTACTGGAATGTCGCAGGCACCAAAATTACTTCCTGCCCAAATAAATATTTGACAATTTGTTTTTGTTTCCAGCGTTGTTTTAATCTTGTTCGCTTTTGGTTTCAAACCATCTGGTAATTGTAATAAAATTTTAGCATACTTTTTAGAATTCAATCTTTGAATTAACTCGTCCATTTCCAAATCGTAGTTAAAATCGTTCATTTTAAATAAAATAAAAAGCCCAAAATTCTAGATTTGAGCTCTTAAACATAAAATAAAAACACAAAGAAACTAAAAGTTTCTTGTGCACCAAAAATCTATGATTTTTTAGTGAATTATTCTTCTTCAACAGAAGAATCTTCTTCACAGGATTCTTGCTCTTCATCTAACTCTTCAGTAATCTCATCAGAGTCATCTTCAAGGTCCTTCTCAGATTCTTTTGAAGACTTAGTTGTTTCTTCAGCTTCAGTTACATCAAGAATTTCAGCATCTTCTTCATCAAGAGAGTTTTTGTTATCTTTCCATTTTTCTCCTGTGATTTCTTTACTTAATTTTCTTTTTTTAACTGGTTCAGATTTAATTGCTTCATCTGTTATAACTAAACCGGAATGTTCTTCGAGTCTTGCAATTCTAATATCTACACTTTTAATAGGATAGATACTCTTAACTTTGTCTTTAATTAACTTTTGAAATTTACCGTTAATTATATCATCCATTACTTGATCGACTGTTTTTGAAAACACATAATCCCTTACAACTTTTCTAGCTTCTAACCTACATGCTGATTGAACTGATTTAGTTGTTTTATTAGCAGTTATTATAAGAGGTTTAATTCTCAAAATATTCTTATCGATTGTTTTAGTTAAAAAAGAATCTGCGATTTTATCTCGTCCACGTCTAATTAATCTTTTAACTGCTGCATTAATCATATTGTATCCAATGATTTCAGTAACTCCTTTGCCTTCAACAACTTTCGTAACTTTGAATGTTACATTTGCATTTTGTTTACGCATATTTTTAGTTATTACGGATAAATTTGCAGTTAAATATTTTCCTTCTAATTGGTTTGATTCATACACGTATGTTTCACCCAATAATGACTCGCCAAATAATGCAGGAGCGTGAATTGGAAACCATTTTTTCTTACCTTTTTTCTGGTTTAGAGTACTTTTTTTAGTTTTTTTTATTGCCATTTAATTCACCTACTAAGCATTTCTTTTACGCTTTTCTTTTTTGATTCGTTTACGTTGCCACTTCCAACGCATTTGACCTTTCTTTTTCCAACGTCTGCTTGATCTTTTCATTTTAGTTTACCTATTCTACACTTACTTATGCAAGAAATATTTAATTTCTGCACATCTTTTTATATTTTATTTACTAATTAAAATAAGTGCCAGCAAATGCTAGCACAATGTATGCTCCCGCCGGGATTCGAACCCGGGTCCTCGGCGCGAAAGGCTGAGATGATTGACCGGACTACACTACAGAAGCTTTGCCTATGCTTTTTCTTAAAAATGTCGTCTTGCCCGATTCACGGTTAGATGGACCGCTACTGAGCTTGTAAGCCTTGCTTACGAAGTTTGAGAAATTTTTCTTCATTTATAAATGTGATGGTTAAGAAAAAATATGAGCCTGTGGGGATTTGAACCCCAGACCACTGGCTCTCTTCGAGCTTATATTACTCAAGCGTAATATCGTCATATAAGACCAGCGCTCCACCGGACTAAGCTACAGGCTCTTAAACATTGTTTAAGTTTTAGGGAAGTCTACTTCCTATTTAATAAATATGCACCGACCGGGAATCGAACCCGGGCCGAAGCCTCTTTGCAAGAACGAAAGTGACAGATGTGCTCTGTTCTTCGCTTCCTTGGCAAGGCCCCATTGTACCATTCAACCATCGGTGCTTGATAAATTAAAGAGACTAAAATCTATTTAAAAAGGTTACGATAGTAACCTAAGGAATGAAATGACAAAGGTTACGAAAGCGAAGCTTAAGTAACTCAAAGAAAGAAGTGATGGACTTTTGATAAAAAGC
>CAZCGV010000046.1:0-6253 GCA_964498515.1 uncultured Methanosarcinales archaeon | reverse complement strand
TCAGCACCTTGTAAATTAGCACCTTCTAAATTAGCACCTTCTAAATTAGCACCTTGTAAATTAGCACCTTTTAAATCAGCATCTTTTAAATCTCTATCATATTCAAATAATACTTTTTCTTTGTTATATCTTGAGACGATTTGTTTTTTATTATCAATATTTTTTATGTGTTGCTCTAGTTCTTTTATTTTGTTTTCCGCTTCTTGTTTTGTTAATTTCATTTTTCTAATTTCATCAATTCGTTATAAATCTTTTCTGTCATAAATACATCATAATTAGCAGTATGCGCTAAATTCTCATCAAAATCATTAAAGTAATATTTGTATAATGTTGATAGTTTAAAATCTTCGACTTGTCCATTGTTTGTTTTTGTTCTTTTGATTAAATGTTTTTTTGCCATTGCTAAGGTGTCAATGTAGTGAATTATAGGAAGTTTTGCTTTACATTCTTTGAATAGTTGCAGTAAAAACTTAAGGTCAAATTCTATATTGTGACCAATTAAAGTGCAACTTCTTCCCATTAATTGTTTTAAATTCAGACAAACAAGTTCTTTTTGTTCTCCTAAGTCTTCTAAAATTTCTAAATCCATTCTATTAACATCAAATGCACTTTGTCCGTAAAATTTTCCTCTTTGTGGCTCTAAATAATGAGTATGTATTAATTTTGTGTCTTTTTCTGATATTGCAACAGAACAAAGCCCATCAGTATAAGGATTTAAACCGCCTGTTTCACAGTCAATTATAAAAGTTCTGTGTTTTTCTTTGTATTCTTTGGTGTCATTTGTAATGATTTCTTGTTCTTCTTTTGTGAATTCTACTTCTTGTAATTCTTTTGATTTCTCATTAATTGAGTCTTTAACATCTTGTGTTAATATTTTTTCATCTTCTATTTTGTTTGTTTTCATTTTGTATTTTTCCGTTTGAAATTATTATTATTTTTCCGCAGATTTTGCAATAAATTATGCAGTCTTGTTCTTGTGAATGTATTGGCTTGTTACAATATGGGCAGTTCATTTTATATTTATTAATGCTTCGGATTGTAAGTTTATTAAAGTTTCTTGTTTTTGTAGTGTTTTTTGTTGATTTTGAAGCGATTTTGACAACTTTTTGTTTTCTGTAACTAAATCTTCATATTTTACTAAAAAATCAATATTTTCAAAGACACTCTCTAAATTTTCGGCTTCTAATTCTGAAACTCCATGACTGCCGTCTATGCAAAATTCTTTGTTTGAATAACAACATCCCTTTTTAAGTAGGAAACTTTCTGCTATTGTGCTGTTTAATATAGCACAGTGCATTGAGTTGAACTTACATATTTCATATTCTCCTAGTTTTATTCCTGGAATTTCGTCTTGTATTATTTGAAATAATTGCTCCAGGCTGTCATCTATTGCGCATATTATTTCATCGTTTGTGTTTGCGAATACATCTGGTATTTTACACACAAGTTTTTTGCTAGAGTAAAAACATAGACTAGACCCATTTAAAATGCCTTTTAGACCCTTATAACGATTATTGCTAAAAGGTTTTAAGATTTTATGTTTTTTCTTGAAAAAATCAGAGGGTAACTGGGTTATAGTTACACTGATTTGTATCTTATGAGCACGTAGTTTTTTACTGTAGGTTTTATCCCAGTGGTTAAAATATCGTATAGTGCTTTTTCCCTTCTCTGTTAGTTGGTTTTTTTTATTTATTAATCCCTCCCTTTTTAATTTCGTAATTTGGTAATTTATTGTCGTTATTGGTCTTTTTATCGTATCTGCTAGTAATTTCTGAGTGATTAAAATCTCTTTTTTTATAGATGCGATTGTAAATAGCACTTCTAAGGATTTTTCAGGCAATGTATACGTAGGAATACGAAAATTTATACGAAAGTTTTTACCCCCCCTATTACTTAATAGTTGCGACATTTTTTTACTTTATATAAATTACATCTAGTTCTTTATTTCCTACCCTTTGGTTTTGAATTATTAAAGTTGCAGTAAATCCTATCCAATCAGATAACCTTCTTCCTTTTTTTGATATTATTACTGCTTGGCTTGTTTTGTTTGGATAATACTGTATTTTTGCACTATTAAATAAAATTGTCATTAACATTCTTCTTTTGACCTTTCCGGTTTCTTGGTCTTCGAATGTTTCGTAAATTGGTTCTTCTACTATTTCAAAAGTTTTTTCTTTTGCTTGTTTTACTTCTTCGGCTTTTAATGAGAAGCCTTCTACGAAATTGTCTTTATTTTCTGCCATTGTCTAGTTTTAAATTACTTGCTATTTCTGCAATTAGTTGATTTTGTTCTAATATAATCTGTTTCATTTCAAATGCTTTTTTTGTTAGTTCTGATAGTTCTTTTGATTGCTCAAAAAAACATTTATTAACATCATATTTTAACAAAAATCTTATATTTTTTAATAGTCTCATTTTTCTCTTTCTGTTAGTTCAATTGCTTTTTCTAAATATCCTTCTAAAAATGCATATAAACTTAAATTTTTTTTTTCTGCTTTTTCCATTGCATCCAAAATCTCCTCATATATATTTAATCTAATTTCTTTTTCGTTCATTTTATTATTTAGGTCTCTTTTTAATGACCTATATATTAAATATTGAACCTTGTATATATTGATTTCTTAGAATTAGTTAGTAGTTTTTTGTGTGTATTACTTTACAATAGTTAATCCCCCTTGCTAAAAGTTCGTATAATTGTTTTTTTGTTAAAAAAAATATAAATAAATTATTAGCTGCTTGTGATTGTTTCCCACGCTGAACCTGTATAAACACAGAGTTTGTTTAGAGTTGTGTCATAAACCATTAATCCAGTTGCAGGGCTTGAAATTGCGTTTTTTTGGGCTGTTGTCATTCTAGGAGGTAGGAAACCTTTGTCTGTTGAGTTTAACTCTAATTGTGCTGTTTCTTCCATTCCTGAAGTTATTCCAATAGCTAAACCTTCTGATGTTGAACCTTCTATATAAATTATTCTTTTTTCTCCTGATGTTATTCTAAATATTAAATTTGAATCTTGTGGGTAAATTCTCCATAGTGCGTCATTAATTCTCGCTCTTAATGCAATGACTGGTTTTTCTGATACTTGACTACTCGGTGGCACTCCAACCATTAACATGTTCGAATATTGCAAATCTTTAGTCGCTATACTTTGAAAACTATCAGGCGCCATCTTCTACAACCTCCTCGCTTTCCTTAGTTGTGATAATTTCCGTTTCTTCGTCTTCTATAAAATCCCCTTGGTCTTCTATTTCTTCGGTGTCCGGATTGTCCCAATTTTTCTTTTTCATTTCTACATAGTAAGGGTGTTTTTTTTCCCCTTGCTTGTAAAAGTGTTTTGCTAGCCTCTTTCTATTTTCGAATGTCATCTTTATGCTTGGGTGTTACTAATTAAAGTGATTGCTTTTGGATTGATTAATTGAGTGACTCCTATCTCCATTGCTCTAATTGTTTTTTTGATACCTGGGTCATCAATTACAAACACACTTAAAGGCTGTGCTTCTTTCCAGTTCGCCGCTTCTTTGTTTGCAATAACCATTGCATAATCATCAGTTACAGAGTTTGACACAATGAAAGTTAGTCCGAAGGCTCTCCCGATTACTCCGTTTTTTGTTACCTCATCTGTATAAAATTGACCTGCATTTCTAATGTTTGGATTTCCTAGTAAGTTGCTTTCATCAGTTGGGTTCAGTAATAAAAATCCATTTGTGATTTTATAATTATATTTTCGAATTGCACTTCTTGCGTTAAGAATGTTTTGGATTGGGTCACGATTTGCAACTGTTGCGCTGTCCCATTCGTCGCCTGCTGTAATTGCTTCGCTGTTAATGTTTGTTGGGCTTTGTCCTTCTGAAATAACTTCCCAAATTTCATCATCAACTGCTTTTGCTACTGCTCTTGCGATTCTTAATAGAGTTCTAGCAATTACGTCAATGTTGTTCATTTTTTCATCTTCAAATGAGACAACTCCCTCCATTCCGTATTTTTCCATATAAGCGGATTTCTTTTCAAATGATACCTCGCCATAAGGAAAATTAGCAAGTCTAGCAATTCCTTTAACATTTCTTGTTCCTTTTGCGGTTAGTTCGTCTGCGGTTTCTTGGTAGTAAGATTCTTGCCAACTTGTGGAAGTTGATTGCATACAAACTTGTTTCATTGTATATTCTTGCAAGGCGAAACCTTTTACCATTGCTTCGATGTTCTCTGCTCTTAGTGTTCCTTCTCCTGTTGTTACTGTTGCCATTTTATAAATTTACCCTCACTTGTATAGTTGAGCCAGAGCCTGCCGTTTCTAATGCTGTTCCTAATACTAATTTAATGTCATCTGGTTCAATTCCTGTTGTTGCTAATTTTGCTAAATTGTTTACTCCATCTATTACCAATAATTCTCCTACTGTTGCAGTTTCTCCAGCATTCATTTTTAAATCAAAAATCCCATTTGTATAAATTGCCAGTGTTGTACTTCCGTCATTTGCAACTTTTTGACTTGCTGCAATTCCAATAGGAATATTTCCAGCTCCTGAACTAATACTTGCCGTTCTTGGTGTTGTTAATTGCATAATACTTCCTTTTGGAATGTCTACTCCGTCCGCTACTGTGTACTCGATAGGGTCTCCGCCGTTTCCTAATAATTCTACTATTACTGCCTCATTTGCCATAATAATAATAATGTGAGAAATAGATTTATATATTTATTGTTTTGTTTTTGTCCTGGGTAGAGAGACCAGGACAAATTAAAAGTATTGCAATGTGTATATTTTTCAAAAAGATTTGCCTAAAATATAATAAAACATAGTCTCAAAAGTCACCAATCCCCTTTGAGACATTATAAAAAAGTTAAATTGAAAAACCTGTGCCTTTCAAATATTCGTTACATTCTGCTTTTGTTTTTTCTTCTTGTGATTGATTTACTGCAACTTGTGACTGACCTCTTAGTTTTGCTTCGTATTCGGCTGTTTTTAGTTTTAGTAATTTGTCATCAATTCTTTTCTCGATGTCTTTCAGAGTTTCTTCTGGTGCTTTTGGTGGTGTTTGTGGTGTTTGTGTTTCGTTTTCTTGTGTTTGTGTTTGTGTTCCTTCTCCTTCTTGTTGTTGGTTCTCTTGGTTTTGGTTTTCTTCTGCCATATTCTATTTATTTAATTTGTTTTTTATATAGTTTTCTACTTTTCTCTCAAAAAATGAATCATCTTTAAATAATTCGTTAATTAACTTTGAATTTTCTTCGATTGATTTTGAGTTGTTTTCAATTGTTGCTTTGTGGTTTTTTTTGTCAAGAATATTTGTTAATATTTCTTTCATAACCCAAGTTAATATTATTATTAGTTCATTTAAACTTTCCATTTTTCATTTCCATATTTGATATTTTTCTTGCTTTTTTGTTTGATTGCTCAGGTGTTAAAACTTTTGGTGTTTGTTCGTTTGTGTTTGTGGTTTTTTCTTCTCCTTCTTCCAAACTTGCTGGAAATTCTAATTCTATTTTTAGGTCAAGTTGCGCTTCTATTTGTTCTTCAATAAATAGTTGGTTCCATTCAACCATTTGTTGAAAAGCCAAATAAAGAATTTTGGCTGTTGCTTCTGTTGAGTCTTGTCCGTCTCCAAGAATTACAGAGGGGACACCTTCGGCTCTTAGTAGTTTTTTTTCTAAGAAGTTTATCCATGGTAATGGATCAAGAGTTGAGTATTGAGGGATTGACATTCTCTCCATTTCTACGGTGTCCTTTGGTACAACCATATTCTCTCCAAGTTTTACGGTCTTATCCATTTTGGCTTTAAACTTGTTTATTTCGTCTTCGTCGTCTTCGTCTATTTGTGCGATTATTAATGGTTTTACATATCTATGAAAGACCGTTTTTAAATCTTGCATTGCTTCGTTGTGCATTTCTACAACTCCTGAGTTTCCGTTGTTGTCTATTGTGATTTTTTTAAATGTAGAAGTTCCGTGAATGTTGTCTGCGGTTTTATTCCAAGGTAAATGGAAAATTTGTTCAGGTTTGAATGTTTTAGTTTTTTGGCTTTCAGTTCCGCTTTGTCTATATTCTTTAATCATTCCGTATTTATCGCCTACAATCTCGATTGTTCCCGGGTTAATTGGCTTAAGGTTGATTAGTTTGTTTTTGTCTTTGATGATTTCAGCAAAGAAGTCCCCTCCGATTGTGTAGGTCTTAACTGCATTGTATAGAATGGTATTAAAAGTGTCTTTTCCATTTCCTTTTATTTTTTTTAGTATGTTTTGGGTTTTTTTGTCTGCTTTGAAACCTTT
>CAZCGV010000045.1:0-6467 GCA_964498515.1 uncultured Methanosarcinales archaeon | reverse complement strand
TTTCCAGCTTATAAATGGAGAGCTGAATCTACTCTAAAATGAATACATTTATAAAACACCCTATCAAAAACATATTAAATGACTGACGAATCAAGACCTTTTGCTCTACCATACATTAATCCCACTATTTTTATCGATGAAAAGGGAGTACATCCGTTATTTTTAGAGTTATCAAATCTTCCTTCTGAAGCTGAAGATTTAGAAGGAATAATGGGGTCTGAAGGAGAATTAATGCAAGATCAAACAGATCTTGAATTCAACCTTAAAGGAGCAATAGATTTGAATATACCCTTAACTGAAAACTTATTCGTACAAGCATTATATTTGCCTAATTCAAAAAACATAACAATTCGAGAAATACCTCCTCCACACAAAAAACATAAAGACCATTTAAACACCGCAAAAGACCTTTACAATAAGGTTTCAGCAATAGATAAAAAGACATATTCTAAAAGTTAACTTTATAAATGAATGCCAACTCTCTCAATTTACAAACTCAAAGGTAGTCTATAATGGTTAAAAAAGCAGAAAACGAATTTCACGATTTCCAAATATCTATGGATCAAATTGGAATAACATCTTATGAAAAAGCAAGAATGATTGGTGCAAGAGCATTACAATTATCTCAAGGTGCTACTTCAAAATTAAAATTATCCCAAGAAGACCTAGAAAAAATAAAATTTAACCCTATTGAAATAGCAAAATTAGAGTTTGAACAAAACGTTATTCCAATTGGAATTAAAAGAATTAAAGATTAATGTATGTAAAAATTCAAGTGGAGACATTTGATATAACATGCGTTGGTGACAAAAATGGCACGAATGTATAGTCGAAGTAAAGGAAAATCAAGAAGCACTAAACCTGCGGTAAAAACAGTCCCCTCATGGTTACAGTATTCTGGTAAGGAAGTAGAACTTCTAGTTGTAAAATTATCTAAAGAAGGAAAAACAAACAGTCAAATTGGATTATATCTAAGAGACGAATACGGCATTCCTGATGTAAAGTTAATCACAGGTAAATCAATTTCTAAAATTTTAGCAGAAAAGAACTTAACTAAGAAAATGCCTGAAGATCTTATGGCTTTATTAAGAAAAGTTTTAGCAATCCAAAATCATTTGCAAGAAAATAAAAAAGATATGCCTGCAAAAAGAGGATTGCAATTAACTGAATCTAAAATTTTAAGATTAGTTAAGTATTACAAAAAAACTGGCAAAGTTGATTCTGCTTGGAAATACCATCCAAAACAAATCAAGATGTATGTCGAATAAACTTTTTTTCTTTTTTTAAAATGGAAAACATAGACCAATTTATAAATGAAGTAAAAGCCAAAGGTAATAGTTTTATTTCTAAATTAAAACCCGACACAAAACTAAAAATAATCGGTCATCACGATACAGATGGTTTATGTTCCGTTGCTATGCTAGAAAAGGCCTTTGAAAGGGAAAAAATATCTTTTGAAACTGTAAATGTTCCTCAATTAGAAGACCAATTTTTAGAAAGCATGTCTAAAGAATCAGAAGTATTTATTTTTGCAGACATAGGTTCAGCAAATTTAGAATTAATACAAAAATACTTTCCTAAAAAAGAAGTAATTATTTTAGATCATCACAAACCAAGCATCGAAAAAATTCCAAAAAATATCTCTTTATTAAATCCATTTTCATTTCAAATAGATGAAGAGAATATAATTTCAGGAGCAGGTGTAGTTTATTTCTTTTGTCAAGGAATGAATCCTCAAAATAAAGAGTTGGCACAATTAGCAGTATTAGGTGCAATAGGGGACACACAAGAAAACGACGGATTTAAAGATTTAAACAACATAATTCTACAACATGCACTATTACAAAAACAAATATCCATAGTAAGAGAATTAAAATTATATGGAAAGAATTCTAGACCTTTGTTAAAAGTCTTACAATATTCAACAGACCTTCAAATTCCAGGAATCACAAACGACTATAAAGGAACCTTAAAGTTTTTTAGAGAATTAAGAATACCTTTAAACTGGAAAGGAAAACCAAGAAAATGGTACCATTTAAGAGAAGATGAAAAGAACTTAATCACTGAAAAAATATTAGAACTCAAAGGCGAAGAAAACCAAGAAGAATTCACAGTAAACAGTTATAAATTCAATCTTTTCAAGAAACGAGAACTCAGTTGTGGAAGAGAATTTGCAACCATAGTAAATGCCTCAGGAAGGTTAGAAGATTATCGAACTGCAATAGATGCGTTAAAAGGAAATGAAGACGCACAAGCAAAAATCGTTTTCAACCTAAGATCGTACAAATTTGCAATAAAAGGAGGGTTAGATTTATTTGAAAAATACAAAGAAGCAAATAAAATAATCGACAATGGAAAAGTTGTAATCTTTGATACAGAAGATAACATAAAACCAAACATAGTTGGAGTGATCGCCTCAATCATTGCAAGAAACAAATATTATGATGAAGGAGTAATAATATGTACTCTATCCAGCGTCCCTGAAGAAAAAACAAAAATTTCTTTAAGAGTTAGCCGAGACAAATCCGAAATAAACTTAGCCGATCTTTTACAAAAAACAGTTTCCCAATGGGATCTTCCAGCAGGAGGACATACAAACGCCGCAGGAGCAATAATCCCTTCAGAAAAGAAAGAAGAATTCATTCAAAACTTAATCTCAAATATTCTATAAATATATAAATAACCTTGACTCAAATAAACCATGGTTAAATCAAAGAAGATTAAAAGAATTCCTAAGAAACAAAACATCTTCAAAAGAATACAATCTAATTTTACTAATTTAACCTCCACACAGAAAACCTTGATAATAATTTCTTTAATAATAGTCATATTACTGTTTACTTTAATAACGCTTAACTTAGGAGTAAAAGTTAGATTTTTAGTTTTAGACGAACTACAAATAAACTTAAAACCATTACAAACAATAATTAATACAAATCATGATTCTTTCCAAATCGATTTTGACATATCCGTAAATAGTTTTAGATTCTGTAAAACTCAATGCATTTACCAAATCAAAGACACCTACACAGAAGAAATAGTACTCTCAAACAATTTAACTTTATCAGGGGATAAAAACTTTAAACAAACATTTACACTAGAAAAAACAATTCCTAAATTCGGACAACAAATATATTATTTTGAAATAGAGTGCAACAACATAAAAACATTTATCTGTAAAACAAATAACGTTCAAAAATATAGATCTTCTCTAATCACGGTAAATTACGATTACAACAATCAAACCCAAACATTATTATCAAAAAATAAATATTTACTAAGTCAAACCCAAACCCAAATATTAAATTCATTACAAAATCAAATCCACATAACTCATCTAATTTCAAGAATCAACCAAACAATTCCAACAAACATGTCTTTCATTTTAAAACAAATAGGTCCTGAATTTAACAAGGCCTTACAACAATATAAATATCAAAATTTCACCAAAAGTTTAGAACTATTAAACACATTAAATATTTCTTCAGATCAAAAAGATTTATTCGATCTAAAAACAAAAATAACTCAATACAATCAAAATATAGAACTAATCAATTTCGCTCATACAAGCACATTTAATCAAATATTTGATTTCTACAACAAAACAAACCAAAACAAAAGTTCAGAAATGGAAACAATTTACAATTCATTTAACACATCAACATTTGAAAACGTTTTAGAAATCCAAAACACAACTGAGATAAAACAAACATTAACACTATTAAACACTACTTACTACCAAGACAAATCTTTATTTGAATCCACTTTCTTCAACACGTTAGACAATTACTACACATTACTTTCCAAAACAAAGTCTTTAGAAAAAAATAACCTAACCCTGTGCACATATGCAAACAATTTAAGCCAAGAAATAACCATTCACAACCAACAAACACTCACAACAAATGACCCCCTAATATTAAAAACAACTGAATTTATAAAAGAAAATTTGTTTACAATAGAAGAGAATCAAACACATTTAATTTCACACAATGACACATTCATAAAATTAAATTCATTAACATTAAAAGAAAATTTAAACTATATTTTAATACCGCAAATAGATTTAACTTATTGTAACATCACATATAACTTATTCACACCAAAAAAATTAAACAAAATAAACACCTCCTTAAACGAAGAACCTCTTTTAACAACTCAAGAAATAGAACAACCAAACAAGTTCTCATGCATTTTCCAAAACTGTTCAGTTATGCCTGAAAAGAATCCATCCCCAATATTATTCCTACACGGACATTCTTTCAACAAAGACGATCCTCCTGAAAGTTCAATAAGTGCATTTTATAAAATAAGACAAAAACTAGCTCAAGAAAAAATCATAATTAATGGCGGAGATATAGATTATACCTCTGCGAATAATGGCTTCTGGGCAAACTCAAACATTCCATTAGGATTAAGCGCAACATATTTCTATATAACTTACTATGATATAAATTTATTCGCTCAAAGCATTAGAAAAGAAGAAGGCATTGAAGTTTATTCAATACGTTTAAAAGAACTAATAGATACAACATTATCCCAAACAAATTCAAATCAAGTGATAATCGTTGCACACTCCATGGGAGGATTAGTTGCAAGAAATTACTTAAATTTATTTGGCGAAGATAAAGTACAAAAACTAATTTTAATTGCCGCTCCTAACAACGGCGTAGAAGGAACAATAAATAACCTCTGTTCTTATTTCGGTGAACAAAAAGCCTGTAATGATTTAAGCAAAGACAGCTTATTCTTAAAAAAATTATCTACTTACAAACCAAAACTTCCAATTTATAACATAATCGGTCAAGGATGTGAAAATGGAGACGGTGTAGTTACAATAAATTCAGCTAAATTGCCCTACAAAGAGAACTATCAAGAATATTATGTAAATGGAACTTGTAATGACTTAATGGGCGTTTCTTTCCATACAGACATTCTGGACCCAAATAAATACCCTAAAACATACAATTTAGTAAAAGAACTAATCGAATAATCAGTATAATCTGAAAAATTTATAAATCTACTCTAAATACTAAGTGTATGGCAGAAGACCACTTAATACAAGAAAGAATAAATAAAGTAGACGAACTTAAAGAAATAGGAATAAATCCCTACCCATATAATTATAAAATTACAAAACACTCTCTTCAAATTAAGTCTGAAAATTCAAACTTAGCACCTGAAACTAAAACTGAAATACAAGAATCCGTAGCAGGAAGAATCGTTCTATTCCGAAGAATGGGAAAAGCATCTTTTTTAACTATTCAAGACGAAGATGGACAAATACAAGCATATTTACGTAGCGACGACATAGGTGAAGAAAAATACGACCTTCTTAAAAAAATAGAATTAGGAGACCTCATTGGAGTTAAAGGAAAAGTATTTACAACTAAAACAGGAGAAATATCTATTTATGTTGAAGAGTTTGAATTATTATGTAAAGCAATTAAATCATTACCTGATAAATTTCATGGAATACAAGACATGGAAATAAAATATAGAAAAAGACACCTAGACTTAATTATGAATTCTCACTCCAAAGAAATATTCAAAAAAAGACTTTTAATAATGCAGGCAATAAGAGAGTTTATGATTTCCAGAGGATTTTTAGAAGTAGAAACACCAATACTACAAGAACAATACGGTGGTGCAGCGGCTAAACCTTTCAAAACATTCCACAACGATTTAAAAATGGAAATGTTCTTAAGAATATCACCAGAATTATATTTAAAAAAATTATTAGTTGGAGGCTTTGAAAAAGTTTTCGATATAAATAAAAATTTTAGAAACGAAAGCATAGATACCACACACAATCCAGAATTTACAATGATGGAAGCCTATCAAGCTTACGCAGATTATGAAGATATGATGGATTTAATGGAGAATTTATATGATTTTGTAGCTAAAAAAGTTTTAGGAACAACAAAAGTAATGTTTAAAGGACAAGAAATAGATGTGAAAGCTCCTTGGGATAGAGTAACAATGTTAGGAGCGATAGAACAATATGCTGGAATTGATGCTACAAACATGAGTAAAAGTGATTTAGAAGATTTCATTATTAAAAACAATATTGAATTTGATAAAGAACTTAACTGGGGAAATTTAGTTGCAGCAATATTCGAACATTTCTGCGAAGACAAATTCATAAACCCTACATTCGTCATAGATCATCCAAGAGAAACATCTCCACTTTGTAAAAAAGTAAGAACTGGCGATGAAAGATTAATAGAGCGATTTGAACCATTTTGTATGGGGATGGAATTAGGAAATGCTTACTCAGAATTAAACGATCCAATTGAACAAAGAAGACTTCTTGAAGATCAACAAAGACAATTAAATGCAGGAAATGAAGAAGCAAATCCAATAGATGAATCTTTCTTAGATGCAATAGATACAGGAATGCCTCCTGCCGGTGGAATCGGTGTTGGAATAGACAGAATGATTATGATTTTATTAGGACAAGAATC
>CAZCGV010000044.1:0-6483 GCA_964498515.1 uncultured Methanosarcinales archaeon | reverse complement strand
TCTTGTTGTTAAAGGCCTTAATGCTAAGAAATTAACTTGTTGTTCTTTTGTAATTAATTCTTCGTTTGGTTGAATCACAACGAATGATGCAATTAGTAAAATTGCTAAAATTGAGATTAGTATTGTTTTTTTCATGAAGGCACCTACTTATATAAACGTCCTCTATTATTTAAATCTTTCGGTTTTGTTGTTACTATGGGGTGATTACTCCTTTTGAAATTTAAAATCACTAAATAGGTCTTATTTTCAAGAATACAAATAAGATTTATTTTAGAAATAAAAAAAGAAAATAGCTCTCTATGAGGGGTTGTTAGGGGAGGGTGGTTTAAACAAGAAAGTCATAGAGAGCCTTTCTTTTTCATATTATATATATGAATTTAAAATTTAATTGGGGGTTTGCGAAGTTCTTGAAGCCACATAAGCCCAACTCGCATCATATTTTTATTGAATTTTTCACTTAATTTGTATGTTTTCTTATACAAATCATAATCTATTAATCCCATTGTTTTCATGGGAGTTAATATTCTATCGTAAAATTGTCTCTTATTGTACGATATGTTCTCAGTCTTCTTTTTCCTAAATGGACCTTCTCCAGTTGTGATTTCAACCAATCTTCCGTCGTGGAGAGCAGTGGCAAACATACTCATTTCTGTTTTTCCTATTTCGCCACCTTTAACTTTCATTTCTGCAATTAACATTTTACCAACTTCAACTTGTTGGGTTGTTGCGAAAATGATTTCAAATATGTCTGAAGGTAAGTTAAATTGATCAAATAATATAACCATACACCTAGATTAGGGTAACTAGTATATAAATGTTGTGTTTTGTATACGTTTTAGTATACTAGAATGGTCACACTTCATTTTTAATCAAAACGCTTGAAATGAAGGCATAGAATACCATAAAGCTTAAATACGGACTCAAAGTCGCTAATATTCCCTTAAAGGTAGAAACTTATGGAGATTGTTATTATTGGTGAAATTTCAGAAGATATAGAGCATGAATATGCTCCAATTAAATACCATCATTTAGGATATTTATTAGAACAAATTTCTTTACGTCATAAAGCAATTCTTGTAGATTGGAGAGATATAGATGACGGACTCATTGTTAAAAGAGGCATAAAAATAATTGATAAAAAAGTTTCAATTGAAGAGTTAAACATTGAAATGAACCAACTAGCCGAAGTTATTTTCATCAGACAATCCGGACCTATGCACATACAAAGAAAAAATAAAGTAAAAAATCCTTATGAAGAGAGTAAATATTTACATTTTTTGAAAGCACTTCAAGAATTTAAAGGAATAATTACAAACGACCCTAAATTATTATCTCTAGCAATTTCAAAAGAATATTTGCTTCAACTTCAAACAAAAGGACATTCAATAATTCCAACACGCGAAGCATTAACTTATGACGAATTAATTTTATGTGTTAAGGATTTGAATTTGTTTGAAACAAATGAAATTGTTCTAAAACCTAAATTATATAGTGGGTATGGTGCAGGCGTTAGAAAACTACAAGATTTCGAAGATGAATTCGAACTTGAATCATATATAGAAGAATTTAAACCAATATTAGTTCAACCTTTAATGAAACAAATCTACACTGAAGGAGAATATTCATTGATTTTTCTAGGAAACGAATTGAGTCATGGAGTGAATAAAAAAACAGGTAATTTTTTAATTAATCAAGATTATAATCCAGTCTATATTCAATACTTTCCCTCTGAAGAACACTATAAACAAGCAAAAGATATTTTGAAAACAATTGAAGAAATATATAATTGTAGTACAGATGGCATCCTAAGATTAGATTTCATAAAAAAAGGAGAACAAATGTTACTGAACGAAATCGAAATTATAAATCCGGGGCTATACATCAAAGATATGAACATGTATTCTATGTTTGCAGAAAAATTTGTACAGTATATTGAAAACCTTGGTAAACGAAAGGTGCAAGTGTATGAAAGTTAAGTTTATTGTTAGAGAACCTTCAATTAATCAAGAAGAGTGGCGTAACGATATAAATAGTCATAGATATTCTTCTTTTAATGAGGAATTGAACGAACATAATGTAACTTACATTTCTTTCGAAGAAGCAATGAATGAAATCGAAAATGGACCAAATGCCAAAAATTTTAAATTTGATTCCCATAAAAAAGATTTTGTTTTAGACAATTTAGAAAAAGGCTTATGTGCAGATTTAGTTATAGTGGAATCTCATGAAAGTTCTAGACCAATTACCTTTTCTGAAAAAAAAGAGAAGACTACCAAGTTTGCAGAATATTTTAGCAACCTAATACATAAGAATCTGGTTGGGAATGTTGTAAATTCGTTAGATTCAATCCCTAGTCAAGATAAAATATGGTTATTAGATATTCAAAATAATTTTCCAAGCATCAAGTTACCAAAAACATATTTTTTTGGATCTCCTGAAGAAATTAATGGGGTTGGGAACGATTTAGTTGTTATTAAACCTCGCTTGGGTTTGGCTGGACGAGGAATTGAATTAATTAGTTTGGATCAAATAAGAAATATTAGAAATATTCATGAATATATCATTCAAGAAAATATTTCTCCTTTAGATGCAGAAATAAGATTAATTTTTGGACCGAATGAAAGATATATGGGAGGAAGAATATTATACGATCGTCCTTTACCTTGGGAACATGAAGCTAGAACAGGAGTTCCACACAATAGGAAAAAATTATTTCTTGAATTCAAACCTTCAATTGATTTAATTGTGCAATCTGCAGAATTGGCTAATTTTTCAAAATCAGAAGTTTGTTCCGTTGATTATATGGTTAAACTTGGAGAAAAACCTGTTAAAGAAACTGGAAATTTAATTTCTGAAATAATAAGTAAAAATAGTGAAACCTATTTTGCAGAAATTAATGGTTTTGGAACAAATTTTGGACCGAGAATTTCCCCATATGATTTAAATAAAGATGTAATTAGGTTAATTCGAGAAAAATATTTAGAAAAATAAGAAGCCAACGAAATCGTTGGCCTCCAATCACCCCCTAAGCGAAAGTGATTTGTGTTGTGTGTTTCGTGAGATGTGTTTTGGTGTGTGGTCTCAAAATAAGACTGTGAAATATATTCTATAGTATATAAATACTATATCTATGACAACTCCCCACACAAATTTGAGTAAAACTTATATATAAATGTTTCTAAAAAGTTTAGAAAAAAGCTAGAAATAAAGTAAATTGCTTAAATATTTAATACTTTTTTGAGATTGTTTAATACTTTAGATGCTAAATAGTTAAAGAAATATTTCTCAGTGTTACCTACATTCGAATAATGGAATTTTCTTAATTGTTCAGGATAAGTTGTTTTCTCTATTTTTTCCCAATAGTTTTCTTTTCGAGTTCTTTCTTGATACTCAATTAAAGCACCTATTAACAAATCCATATAAAATCCTCTTTCTGAATCTTTTATAGTGGCAGGCATTAATAAACTTTTATATAACATTATATCTTGAGTGGTTCTTGCAACACGACCGTTACCTTCAAAAAAAGGATGAATTCCTACAATGTGGAAATGTGCTAATAACGCTCTTTCAACAGTTGTTAGTTTTTGATGTTTTTTTAATTCTTCTGTGAGAATTGTAGGATCGGAATATTTTTTGTCTAGAAAATGCCTTGGTTTGTAAAATTCATTTGATTCGTTTAAAAAAGAAAAAACATCTTTTAATTTTTTTTCAACACCATAATATGTAGGTAAATGTTTCTTTTCAGGGGTATTCGTAGACATTTCAGTTATTCTATCTCCATCGGCTCTTATTCTGTGAGGTTTTACTTCAGCCATGGTTGAATAAATTTCATCAGGTTCAATTAGTTCATGTAATCCTACAATAAAGTCAATACTGAGTTCACCTTTATATTTTATACATCCCTGGTCGTATGCTTCAGTTAAACGTTTAATTTCACTTTGAATTTTTTTTCCTTTATAACCGATAGGATATTCAAGTTTTGCAGAATGATTTTGAGCATTTGTTTTAATGTCGTTTTCTGTTTTCTTTCGTTTTTTTAAAACAGAATCATATAATCCATTTTTTCGAACATATTGAAAATTTAATTTATAGATATCATATAATATATTGGGATTTATGATTGTACGTATTGGAGATTTCATAATTTAGATAAATATATTTTATTTATAAACCTTTTGTTTTTGTTATTACTTAGAAGTGAACACATACCTTAAACCAACTCACACCAGTAACCTGTATTCTGAAAACCTGAAAGAAAGCCTCCTCCGAGAGTTGTGCTTAAAAATGAAACATTTTTGGCACCAACGTAAACTTATGGAACTACGTTCAACTCTCTTAACAAGCTATAAAAAACTTAAACCAACTCACACCAGTAACCTGTATTCTGAAAACCTGAAAGAAAGCCTCCTCCGAGAGTTGAACTCGGGATCTGCTGCTAACTCAGAGTCCAGCGTTCTAAAGAATCGCTGTTTTACGAGGCAGCTGCTATAGCCACTAAGCCAAGGAGGCCTAAAATTGAGATTTTATGTCTTTGTGTTTTCTTTGACAATCTGAACAAACTACTTTTTGTTTTCCTTCTTTATCCTTAACAAATGTGCCTATTAATTTGTTCAGAAACGTAGTTTGAATTTTTTGTCCACATAAATCACATTTCACCATGCAAAAAGAGAAAAATTTTTAGTTTATAAATGTAGATATTTAGATTTATAAATAAACTACTCCAAGATGAAAACTTTTAAAAGAACGAACGTATTTTGGTTTTTATGAAACAAAAATTGTTATCATTACTTTATATTTTCTTATTAGGCGTTGTTGCGACTCTGGGATTTATTTCAAATGATGCAATCCAAACAATAAAATTGACTTTTTTTGTGTTTTTAGTATATTTTCTATACTTAGTTACACGTTCAATTAAGTTTGAAGATGATTTAAAGGATTACAATTTCTTGTATATTTCAACTGCATTTGTTTTCGCAATTTATGCAGCAGGTTTTAGAAGTACAATGTATTTGTTAATAATATATTTACTCTTGATTGCTTCTTTTTTAGGGATGTTCATTTCATTCTTCTATAAAGAAAAAAAAGTTCAACCTAAACGACGTTCTAAATTTATTACTAAGAATGCGCGTAAAGAAGAAACTTTAAGCGAAATTCTAAGAGACGCTAAAGCTTTGGAAGAAGCAGAAAAGGAAATAAAAAAACTTTCTAGAAAGAAGAAAGTGGTTAAAAAAACTCCTGCTAAAAAGAAGAAATTGGTTAAGAAAACAGTTAAAAAATCAACTAAGAAACCTGTGGCTAAAAAAACAGTGAAGAAAAAAACTGTGAAAAAAGCAACTAAGAAGAAAACTTCTAAAAAAGCTAAAAATAAATAATTAGCACACCCTCTAACTTCTAATTTAATTTAACTTGGACTAATTTATTCTGAAAAAGAAAGGTTTATAAAGAGAAATGTATTACTCTCTAGTAGTGAAAAGAAATGAACTCTCAAGAAATAATATTTAAATTTGAAAACGGAGAAAAAGAGGCTCTAAAGAAAATAAAAGAAAATTATGCACCTCTAGTCCAAATCAAAGATAATGAGAGGGAATTCAGTGTATTTTCACATCCAATTCTTGGAATCTTTTTTGTTTGTAATGATGGAGAATTAACTTTGCGTAAAACTTTCTTTTCGGGTTTAAGTCAAGAAGAGTATTTTGAGCTTGGTAAATTAGCTAAGCATTTTTCAAACGTTAAAGCACAATATAAGATTTTGTTATCAAAAAACAATCAAGAAAAAACTATTTTCTCTTATCTTGCAAGAGAGAAATTCTATTCAGATTAAAACCCTAAAGGAATTGCTATAAATATATTATGTTTGTCTCGAACTAATTTTACTTTAGTTGAACCTTTTTCTTTTTTCAAACCACGCACAGTTACAATTCTATTTTTAGCTTTGCAAAGAGTTTCTCCAAGATTTCTTCCTGGACCGAGTATATCTACAGAAATTGTTTGATTTTTCTCAAAAGGTTTTTCCAAGGTTTTGTCTTCGAATATGGAGAATGGATTGTAATTTGATTGTGGCGTTAAAATTAAGTTATATTTTTTTTCAAATTGTTTTAAGTTCTCAAAGAAGTCTTCGAAGGGAATTTCTTTTACAGGATTTCTTCCACTTTTATTACATAGGAATTTTTGAAAACCTATTTTTGGATAATCACTTTTTAATGATGAAGCAAATTTGATTAGTGGCTCTATGTCTTTTTTGTTGTCATCGTTATATGTTGGTACGACTACTGGTGCAATTAATACAGGTAAGTTTTTGGATTGGGCATAATCAATCATTTTCAATACGTGTTTTAATGGATAAGCTTTGCCAGATAATTTGTTTGCTGTTTCTTCATCCAGAGTATTTAGAGAAATGTTTAATCTTGTCAAACCTGCGGAGATTAAAGCATCGATTTTTTTCTCACTTAATAAAGTTCCATTTGTATTTATTGAAATTACTTT
>CAZCGV010000043.1:0-6587 GCA_964498515.1 uncultured Methanosarcinales archaeon | reverse complement strand
AAGGAACTGCGGCAGAACCTTCTAAAGCAGATTTTGGAGAATTTCAAGTTAACAACCAATTTGATGAACCAAATACTTATTGGCACAATAGCAGTACTAAAGGAAGAATTTTTACCGATCCTTTTGAATGGTATTTAAATAACAAATAGTTACAGATATTCTATTTCTTTTATTTCTTTTAGAATTTGATTTGCATCCAGATATGTAAATAAATTATTTCTTAATTGTTCTGCCATTTCTTTTTCAAAAAGTTCATTGATTATTTTTTGTAATAAATCAAAAATTACAACATGAATTAATTCAATTTTTTTAATAGTTGTATGATTTTTTTCTAATTTTTTAATAATTGGGTTAAAAAAGAGTTTATTTTCGACCATAAGTATGTGTAAAAGTTCGTGTATTAAAGTTATAAAACATCCTAAATATTTAGATGTCACTTTAATCGTTAAGGGAGAAGAGATTCCCCTTTTTGGAAAATTTGAAAGCAAATAACAGGAATAGCAAGATTCTTTAAATTTTAAATTCGTTTCTTTAAAAATTAACTCAAGAATTTTTTTTTCGTATTTATCCCATAACTGAATTAATTTACTTTCGCAATCCCTTATTAAATTTTGGTTCTGATCTCCAAATAATTCTGAATACGGTGTTGAATTTATGAAGTCTAATTTCATTTTATTTTTAATGCTCAATCACTTCCATCAGAACTACAACTTGCACAACCTCCATCAGAACTACAACTCGTGCAATCCGTACATCCCGTATCTGGACTATTGCACCCATAATCATTACAACTATAGCAATCCGTACAACCGATAGAAGCATATTTAGACAAACTTAAATATTTATCAAAAATATTTTGTTCTTGTTTAGATAAAACTAAACCATTTCCTGCACAAACAATTTTTTCAATTCCCATTTTTATCTCCTCCTAAATATTTTTTGAAACACATAGGATCTGCACCCATATAATTACCAGTCATAGCGTATGCAATTGCTCTGCAACCCCTACAAGAAGTTACATCATTACAAGTCCCGCATTCGTCCAACGAGTGATAATCTCTTAAATCATTCATTACACTTGAATTTAAAAATATATTTTGTATTCCTTCAGAAATATTTCCGATGTTGATTGGCAATCGTCTACAAGGATATACTATGCCATCACTTAACACAGATAACCCGATGAATCCTGCTCCACAACCACCACAAAATTTGTCTAATTTTTCTCCAATTTCTTTAAATTTTGTTTTGGGAAGATAACTATTCCATAAAACTTCACTTTTTACAATTTTAATTTTATTTTTATATTTTTTTGATAAGTTATTTAATTCACCATATATTTCGTACAATTCTTTTGCAGTTATAAATTCAGGATCTGTTTTACTGTGTGGAACTAAACTTTGAAAACCTATTTTCTTTGCTCCGGCATTATATGAATTTATAATTACTTCTTCTAATACGTGTTTATTAGATTGCATCAAAGTATTTGAAATATTAACTATGATGCCTTCTTTGGATGCATTTTCAACACCTTTTAGTGCCAAATCATATGCCCAATCACGACCTCTTATTCTATTGTGTGTTTTTTTGTCACCATCTATTGAAATTTGTAGCCCAAAAATATCTCTTTTTGCTAGTTCTTTTGCCACAACCGAATCTATTAAGGTTCCATTTGTTAAAATTCTTTTTGTGATTCCTAGTTTAGTGGCATAGTCTAAAATTGAAAATAAATCCTTTCTTAGAAGAGGTTCTCCTCCCGATATATGAAATGCAGGATCAAAATTCCAACGTTTTGAAGTAATTGCCAAATCATTTAGCATATTTTTAACATCATTAAAAGACATATTTAGATTTGTGTTTTGTTCGTCATTATGGTAACAATGAGAACAAGAAAGATTACATGCATTTGTGGAGTCCCATTGTACAAAGAAAGTACGAACCATAAAAATTCAAATAGATAGTTATTAAAATAGGTTTCGATAATGTCTGAGATTATTTATAAATAAAAAATAAATCAACTAGTTCTTTTCTATTAATTTAAGAAAGATTTCTGCATTGTCTTTGGAATCTTCTCCAGCATCATGACTTAATTTTTTAGTTCGTAATTCGTCTAAGTTGACTGAAATGTCGTTCTTTAATCCTTTATACATAGAACTTAAATTATATGAATTGAAACCAAATGGATTTTCATTTAAAAAATGCCAAAAATACCAACAAACAAACATCCAATCAAAACCATTGTTGTCTGAAACAAAAACAATTTTACCTTTCGTATTTGTGGATAACCATTCTTTAAATTTAATCATTGCGGATTTAGCTTCAATAGCATTTTCTGTATCTACAAATTGTTTTCTTTGAGGATCAAATTTATCTGATATTGGTTTAATATTTACTTTGAACGTTTTGGTTAATTCGGGTTCCACTATTGTTGCCCCTAAAGAAGTCATGGAATAATCTCCTGGAATTGGGCCATTAGCTTCGATATCCACTACAACGTATGTTTTCATTTTTATTTAAAGGGCGATTCTATCAATCTTAATCGTTTTTTATCAACATCAATTTCCATTTTTACGCCTAAGGGCAGTATGATTTGAGGATCAGTATGTCCAAAATCAACATTCGTGACAACAATCATATCTTGTCTATTGAATTCTTTTAAAATTTTCAATAGAACTTTATCTAATTCAATTTTTTCTTCTTGAGAATAATTTTTAGGCCTACCAAATAACATTCCCGTTATATTTGATAAAATTCCTTGCAGTCCATAATTCCTCAATATGCATTCTATTTGTTCGGGAGATGGTTTCATTTCAGAAGTTTCAAAAAATAAAATTTTATTTTTCCAATATGTTTTTTTTGGCCAATACACAGTTCCCTTCATAATTTCTAAGGCATCCATACATCCTCCAGTTAATATGCCAACGACGTTTCCAGTTCCTTGTATGAAATTCCATCCTTCAGAATTTTCAACATAATTAATATTTTCCTTATTTAGATTTTTGGGTTCGGACCAATTCAAATACTTATCAGTATATTCTTTAAATGGAGAATATTCAAATTTTTTCCAATTTGAAAATAAAAAAGTCTTTATATGTTTAACAAAATCTTCTTTTAATGTTTTTGATTCCGCAAATCCTGCCATAACTGAAGGACCATTAAAGGTTATGAAATTTAATTGATTAAAATAGATGTTAAAAATGGCAGTATCCGAATAGCCCATGAAAAATTTAGGATTATTTTTTATGATTTCTAAATCTAAATGTTTTAATACACGTATACCGTCATCTCCTCCAATTGTAACAATTATTCCCTCTATGTCTTTTCGTTTAAATGCTTCATTAATATCTCGAGCTCTTTGTGATGGAGAATTATATACTTCTGTTTCAGTCATTTTTGTTGTCGGAAATTCAATTAATTCTAATCCAAAACTAGTTTTTAATCGCTCTAAGCCTTTTTTATATATGTGTGGAAATGATTTTGTTCCACCCCAAGAAGGAGAAAGTATTGCAATTCGACTACCTTTTTTCAATCTAGGAATTTTTTTCATAGTCTTATTATATTTAATACTTATTTATTAACTTTTAGGCGTTTTGAATTTATTTTTAAATACTTTCTTGAGATTCACGCAAATTTAAAATTAGACAAGTTTCCATGTTTAAACTCCGAGTATTCTTTTAAAAGTTGATTTTTAGTATTTTGGTGCAATTTTCTTAAAAAATTGAAAAGAAGTTCATTATGATGATAATTATTCTCTAAATCATATTTCCAACAAATGGCTTCATGAAGTAGTTTAATTTTTTGGCAAAAAACATAAAACTCATTCCAAGAATTAATTTCTTGTATTCGTTCATTAGATTTAAAATTAATGTGTTCATTCTCTGGTTGTCTGTAATAACCCAGATGCACATTTTCATTTTGTAACTCAATTAAGTTTTCTAGCGTATCGTCAATGTGCACTCGAGGTTTTAATAGTTTCACAAATTTATTTTTAGATTCATTACGTGTATTATGTATATTTTTTATTAAATGACCTAATTTATGCTTAACAAATTCAACTGCATAAGGAGAATCATGATTATTTCTTGCAGTTATTATTACAAATCTAAAACCTTCAGAATATAATTTTTCAAGAATTTGTAAACAACCCAAAGGAAGTTCGTATTCCATTATGTGTTCCTCATTAAGAGGATCCATCAAACTTCTATAATTTAGTTGTTTGCCTAATTTTTTAACTAGTTTTTCGAAACCTTCCTTTTTAGTTTGACTTAGGGATAAATCCAAATTAAACCATTTTTTAGCATATTTTAATTTGGCGTTTAATCCATGTGCTAGAACTCCATCAAAATCCAAACTAATTATTATGTATTTAGCAATGTAATTCGGTCGAAACGAAAACATGTCTTTTTTTCTCAATTCAAGTTTATAAAAATTTCTTTCTAATGAAGTTCCAATTTTAAGCGTATTTATTCCTAAAGAACGAAATGAAGCTCAAAATATTATTGAAACGTGGATAGAAAATTATAAATATGAGTTTGTCGAAGTTAAATGTTTATTAGAGGATTTAAAAGATGTATAATTGTATATTATCTGGAGGTACAGGCACCAAAGAATTAGATGAATATTTTCTAAATAAATTAAAATTTCAATCCAAAGTATTACTGATTACTCTCGCTAGAGAGAATTCTGAAAAGACTAAAAATTGGTTCATTTCTAAATATTGTTCAACTATGAACTTTACTGTTGATGTTTTAAGCGACGTTCAACCACAAAGTTTACAATCATATGATGCAATTTACATTTCGGGAGGAAATACGTTTCGTCTTTTATATACATTAAGGAATTTAAATTTGTTAATTGAATTAAAAAACTACATTCAATCTGGAAAATTGGTCTATGGAGGTTCTGCAGGTGCAATTATTCTCGGTAAATCAATACAGATTGCAGAATTATTGGAAGAAAATATCTCCCAGATAGAAAATAATTTAGGATTGGATTTGTTTGAAGGATTTTCCATATTACCTCATTTTAAAAAAGAATTGAATTTGAAGAAGTTTTCAAAAATCATTTGTTTAACAGAAGAGTCAGGAATTATTATTGAAAATAAAAAAATTAATATTTTTGGAGAGGTTTATTTAAAAGAAAATGAATCAATTAATACCTTTTCAACAATTAAATTCTCTAATTCTTTTTTTACATTTTGAAAAGAATGATCAGTATTCAAATACTGAATGTCACAATTTAAGTGGTTTTGTAAGTTTTTAGATATTGTTTTAAAAGCATCTTTATCATTTGTTCCTTGAAATATGGTGATATTTTTATCGATTAAAATGGATTTTGAAAAAACAATGTCTGTTAATTCTAACTCATCTAAATTTGTGTTGAATATCTTATTTATGGTCGAATCGCCTAAAATAATTGGTGAAGCTAAAAAAATATATTTATTAAATTCCACAGGTAACAATAAAGATATTATTCCTCCGAAACTTTTACAAATTGCGATTTTTTCATCATAATTAGATAAATCTCCTAATGGAGTTTTAATTTGATTTATTAATTCAACAAAAGTCGTATTTTCAAAATCCAAGATAACTTCATAAATATTAAATGTATTTTTGAATGACTCTATGTTAAATAAGTCTTTAAAGGACTTCTTGGAAGCTCCTGAAAAGAAAACTAATGCTTTCTTATTGTTTGGTTTTTCTATTAAGTTATTTATCATTTTAAGGGGGATTGAGGAAGTTCTAGGCGAACATTCCATTCATGCACTTTTTGAATTACAACTTTATAAACTACTTGGATACAATACGGCCTAAAACATCATATTAAATGAGTGGTTAAATTTATGCATTTTATTTTTTTTATGGTTGGACTTAATTCCAAAATAGACATTGAACAATTATCAATAATTACATTTTCCCAAAGATTCTCTTTAGATTTAAGTATTTTATTTATAAAATATCTTATTATATTTCCATGACAAAATACTAACACATCTTCTTTTGAATTACAAATTTTTTTGAAAAATCTGTCTGCCCTTATAGCATCTTTTTTCTCTCTTGATTCTGAAGTGTTTTCTTTTATAGGTCCACCAACGAGAACCCTGTATATTTCTCTTAAGTCTTTTGTTTCAGTTACTTTATGATTTGTTAAGTTTATATATTCCTTTGCAGTTGTTTTAGCCCTCATTAAGTCACTCGAATAAATTTTTGAAAAAGAATATTTTGTTAATTCTTTAGCAATGGCTTTCGATTGCATTATTCCTTTAGGAGTTAAATTTACTTCAATTTCTTCTGAATTTGCTTCTCCGTGCCTTATCAAAAATAATTTCATTTAATATACCTCTATTTTATTAAATAGAACATTTTTTAAATCTTTTCAAAATAAGGAGGCGCATGGTCAAAGTTATAGCCTTTTTACCAGTAAAAGGTAATAGTTCAAGGATAGAAAATAAAAAACATTAAATCTTTAGATGGAACGCCCTTATTCATATGTGCTTTGAAAAAATTACTATCTTGTGATTGTATGGAGGAGGTTTATTTAGATTCATAATTTCAGTTGTTGTAGGATTTCCTTTGCATATTTAACAT
>CAZCGV010000042.1:1858-6791 GCA_964498515.1 uncultured Methanosarcinales archaeon | reverse complement strand
AATTAAAATTCTACCTTCAAATCCAGCAGACTACATAGCAAGATTCGCAAGCGCTTTGAAATTAACTGCTGAAACTCAATCGCGTTCTGTAGAAATAATCGAATCTGCACAACATGTTGAATTAACTTCTGGAAGAGGACCAACAGGAATTGCTGCAGCCGCACTTTATGTTGCTGCTTTAATTAATGGAGAGAAAAGAACTCAAAGAGAAGTAGCGGATGTTGCTGGTGTTACAGAAGTTACAATCCGAAATCGGTACAAGGAGTTACTTGATAAGTTAGACTTAGAGAAAGAAATTAAGAAGACTAAAAAGAAGAAATAATTTATTTTTTTATTCTATGAGTTTCATTAAATCGTTCTTTTTTAATATAAATATTTTGTTTATAATTGTGTTTCTATCAAAGTCGTGTTAAATAAAAAGTTTTAAAACGATACCTTTAAATATTTCCTAATATTATCTAATATCATGACAACTCAAATAAATATTCGATTAGATGAGGCCTTCTTAGAAAAAGTAAAAGAACACATTAAACTTAAAGGCTTTTTAAACGTTCAAGAATTTTTTAGAGAAGCCGCTCGAGAAAAATTATTCGATGAACATGAAATCAAAGAAAATTATTTACAAAAATTAAATAGTGTTGATGCAAAAACATATTTATCCGTAGCAGAAACCAAAAGTTTTGAAAAAGAATTAGAAAAGAGATCTAAAAAAATACGTTAATTTAAATTTTGATTGAAAAATTACTAAAAATTAAGTTTAGATTTTCTTAATTTTTTTCTTTTTAATAATTTTTTTTGTTTTTTATTCATTCTAATGGTTTTTTCAAAAAAATCAAAATATCTGAATCTCAATCGTTCAATTTTTTTAATTAATTTATTGTCTCGAAACCAATTTCTAAAACCATCTCTGTAATTTAACCATTCATTATAAACAGGATTAACAAACAAATGTTCCTGTATTAACTGTTTTTTAGAAATTACTAATTGAGGCGTATAATAACCACTATTTTTTCTGATTTTGTTATTTTTCATTTTTTCTCCAATCCGTATTGTTTTGCACTTGTCTGGCACAAACCAAAGTCATGACAATGACTTAACGAATTGAAGAATTTTTTCTTTCAACACACATATAACATATAAAATAATAATTGTTATTTAAATATTTTTCTTTTAAATACCTATTATTAATTTAACTTTTAGAATAAATTTTTGAGCATTGATAAAGATTTCATTTAATCTTCTTTCTTCGTATGTTTTTATTGCTGAATATCTTGCATGATGACTTTCTCTTCTAGCATCATCAAAATAAGTTACATATTCTTCTTCAAATATTTTGTGCGCTTGATTTAATAGTTCTAAATCTTCTTTTTCGATTTTATCAGGAACAAATAAGTGTCCAAGTGCGATTTGTGCTGAAATATGATTATCAACTTCATACCCTTTTGTAAGAATTAAAGCTTTTGCTGAATAAAGTATTGAATAATACGAAATTGTTATTGCCCAATAATTCCAAAATAATTTTTTAGGTTCATTTTCATCTGGTTCAATATCTTTGTGAAATTTTGCTATTAATAAACTATTTTCTGATTTCTCTAGAAATAATTTGATTTTAAATAAATTATTTGTTTCTTTAATTGTTTTATTAAGATTTTCTTGGAAAAGTTTTTCATATAATTCTTTTTCATATTTCATTCAAAAATTACCTCCCAAAATTTTTGCGGGTTGTTTAATATTATATGACTTTTTAATGCTTGTTTTCCAACATTTTCTTCATTGTTATCTATCATTAGCTTAAATTCTTTATATGAAAAAAACATTGGATTAATTTCTTTGTTAAGTAAAGTTTCTAATTTGTTTAAAGAAATAGATTTTTTGCCACCTTTATTTAATATAATCAAATCAATATCTGAATTGTTTGTTTGTTTGTTTTTAGCATACGAACCAAATAAAATTATTACATCATTTGTATTTAATTCTTTTGAAATTAGATTAATTAAAGGTTGATTTTTTAAGAAAATTATTTTTTCTTCTTCTGATGATATTGCCAAATAAGATTTTAATATGGGTTCATTATCTAAACTAATTATTTTTGATTTTCCTATTACATTTATTTTTAATAAATTTTTCATTTTATTTATTTCTCTATAAAAAGTCGCATACGGAATATTCAATATTTTACTTAGTTCATTCATTGTGAACGATTGTTTGTTTTTTCCTAGATAGTTTATAATTTTTAGTTTATTATCCATTTTTGAATAATATTATTCATATTTGATATATAAATGTTTTTATTTATAATTAAATGAGCATTATTATATTTATAAGGTTTATGCGGGGTTGTCCAGTGTGACTCGTTTAAGATATTCTTTAAATTGAGAAATATTCTTAGGTTTAGTTGTAAACCTAGACCTTTCAAAATCTATTAAAACAGGAGTTAAATCTTTTTTTACAATTATGTGCTTATATGGATTTGTAAGTTCAGATTTATTTATGTTATTCTTATCTAGAAGTTCTAATTGCTTTAAAATCGCTTTTATAACTTTAGAAATTTCTCTTTGAGTTGCCTTTTCTAAGAACTTATCTATTCTAGTTCCATCTATAAATTCCATAACAACATAGTTTTCAGTAGTTTCTATTAACTTAGGACCGATTCCCAATTTATTTACGTGTTTTAAATAATTTCCTTCTAACAAGGAAGTGTTTTGAGATTTTGAAGAAGGAAGCTTAACTTTGATTGCAACATCTTGAGTTTTATATTGTGCTTTGTAAACTAAACCGTGTTTACCTTTGTCCCAAAGTTGGACGTTTTTATATTTTGAAGGAATGTTATTCATTTTTAATGACTTGTATTAATTTTCTAAAAATAGATACAAATTCTTTTGCCCTATTTAAAGACGTGTTGGCTTTAGACTCTTTAATTTGTTCAGTCATTTCATATTGAAATCTTGATCTTTTTGCTCTTTCATATTCTAATGAATCTATTAAATTTTCAGCTATACTTAATGCATTTTCTCTTTCAGTTTCAAAATCTTCCAAAATTTTAGTAGTTAAATCTTTTTTTGCTAATACTATCAACGCGTCAGATATAATTTTGTGAACTATTTTGTGTTCGGTTTTATATCCTTTTTTATAGATATATGCACTAGCAATATAAAACATAGCATAATAACTTGAAACCACAACCCATAAAGAAGATGTTTTGTTATTAAATAACTCATTTGCTACTTCTAAACTTTCAACAGAATTTTGTTGAAATTTATTAAAAATATTTTCATCAAAATCAACTTTTTTTAAAAGATCATTATTAAGATAACTATCAAAATTAACTTTAGCTTCTTCAATTTTTTTAATATCCATGTTTTATTACCTCATAATAAGAGTCTATATTTTTTAATATGATGCCGTCATTTAATATTTCATGTGCAACATTAAATTCTTTAGTTTTCAACATTTCAATAAATTCCTTATAATGGAATGAATGAATTTCAATTTTTGGATGTATAGCTAATTTATTTTCAATTTTCTTAATTTCTAATTCATTATTGTGAATGATACAAATATCTACATCTGAATTTTTTGTTTGTTTATTCTTAGCATATGAACCAAATAAAACCATTATACAAAAAGGATTTTGTATATTTTGTATGTCTTCATATATTAAAGTTATTTCGCTTTTGATTAATTCAGTTCTAATTTTTTCAGTTTGGTATATATTATTTGTTAAGATTGGTTTAAAAGAAATATACGATGCATTTCCTTTTGAATCTACGTTTATAGATGTTTTAATTTTTTGAATGGCATCATATGTATTTTTATAATCTTTTTTTAATAATTTAGAGAGTTCTCTAATTGTAAATTCTTTGTTTTTATTTTCAATTAATAGTTTTAAAATAGTTTGTTCGAATTTCATTTTTTTACCATAATATTATGGTATTTAGTACCATATATTTAAATGTTTTGTTTTCCCAATGTAAATAATTTTAATTGGTTTATAAACTTTACATCAACTTGTCCAGTGCAAAGAAACCTAATAGTTTAAATACTATTACAAAATTCATGTGACAAAGGGTGTTTATATGAGTAAAACAGGATTTACAAGACTTTCAGGAGCTTTAATCGTAGAGATTTTAGCGTTATTATTCGTAATATTTTCTTCAAAGCAATTCGCGCCATTATCTGCAGCGAGATTATGGACCTTAGGCGGAATTAGTTTAGTGTTGATTGGAACGCTTATTGCTATGCATTTTCAAGATCCTAAGTTTTATACCAAACACAAACGTAAAGTTGATGTTTGTTTGACTCTGGTTTTAATATTAATTGCTTTTGTGTTTACAATATATATTCGTTCTTATGCTTATAATCTTCCTGTTGCAGATGAATGGGCTGAAAACAGCATTCAATCTAATTTAAGAGGACAAATTGTTTCTGCGATTAAGGAAAAATATCCAAATCTTCCTGACCAACAGGTTGATATTGAAGCAAATAAACAGATTGAAGCTATGATTGCTGAAAATCCTGATGAGTATTATTCTGAGAAAGATAAAATGGCCAATGTGTTCAGGGAAAAGTTTCAAGCTGAAAATGGTCAAACTTACTTTCTTGCTATAGATCCATATTATTTTCACACGCTTTCAAAAAACATTCTTGAAAATGGACATGCTGGAGACATAATTAATGATGAAGGAAGATCGATATTAAAAAGAAAATTAGCTCCTCAAGGAGTAGATGTTTCAAGTTTTGATTTTCATCCTTGGTTAGAAAGTAAATTTTACAAATTGTTTGGTCTTGATGAAACTTCTACAAATGGAGACCGAATGAAAGCAGTATATTTCTTGCCTGCTTTAATTGCGGCGTTTGCTATTATTCCATTGTTTTTTATAATTAAATTATATTCAAATGATTTATTTGCTTTCTTTGGAAGTATTTCATTTTC
>CAZCGV010000042.1:0-1758 GCA_964498515.1 uncultured Methanosarcinales archaeon | reverse complement strand
AATATTTGGCCAAATGTTTTATCTTCAGTAGCAGAATTAAATCCTGCTTCATTTGTTCAAATCATAGATTCAGTTGGAGGAAAACTTGTGTTTTTCTTTGCACTTTTTGGAATGTTATTATTAGCTACAGATTTTGAGAAAGAAAAGAAAAATTGGTTATCTCAATTTTTATTTTATTCATTTTCAATAATTTGGTTTTCATTATTTGTTTTAGATTTTAAAAACATGGGAATATTAGAATCATTACATAATGGATTTATTGGCTTAGCAACAAATAGTCCTTTAATGTTTTTAATACTTTTAATGTTGCCAGTTTTAGTTGGTATAATTTGGGCTCTTTATGAAAAACATGGAGACTACAAAACATTTTTAGTTATGCTTCTAGGAATTTGGATGGCAGGAACAATTTACATGAGTTTTAACGGAGTTAGATTCGTTGTTTTATTAGCACCTGCATTCGCAGCAGCTTTTGGAATTGGACTGTTTTACATTGCTAAAGCCGCAAATAAACACATACCGTCCTTGTTGGAGTTAGGAAAGTCAAAACCATTAAGTTACATTGGAACAATATTAGTTTCCTTGCTATTTGTGTTTATGATTTTATCGCCATCCTTAGTTACTGCAGATCAAATCGGAAGAAGTTCAGTTCCAAATTTCGATGATAACTGGTTTAATTTAATGTATAAAATAAGAGACAACTCTTCACAAGATGCAATAATTACATCGTGGTGGGACTTTGGACACTTCTTTATCTCAATAGGGGAAGTAGGCGCTACATTTGATGGAGGTTCACAAACAACACCGGCATCACATTGGGTTGGAAAACTTTTAATGGAAAACGATGAAGAAGTTTCTCACGACATATTACAAATGTTGTCTTGTGGTGGAAATCAAGCATTTGATGTGATGATGGAAATTACAAACGATTCAACAGGAGGGGTGTTGGTAAATAAAATCCTTTATTCAACATTTGGTGTTGAAGATAAAGCTAAAGTGTTAAGAGAAAATAAATATTTCCAATTCTCTGAAGAAGAAATTTCTGAAATTTTGACGAAACTAGCTTGCGATAATCCTCCAGAACATTATTTTTTAACATCTGAAGATATGATTTCAAAAGCAGGAGTTTGGGCACACTGGGGTTCATGGGATTTCTCCAAGAAATACACTTTGGATACTTATAAAAATAATAGTCCAACTGAAATTGCAACAGCAATAGATGAGCCTGTGGAAAAAATAGAAAAATGGGTTTCACAATTGCAAGAAATAGATTTAAGATCTAAAGTTCAAAACTTAAAAAGAACTGATTTAGTAAACCAATGGCTTGCACCATATCCATCTTACATGCAAATATCTTCAAACTATTTCGTACCTTGTGTTAAAACGGGGAATAACTTAAACTGCAATAATTTGTTAGCTGTAGATTTAGAAGGTAAAAATGCAACATTCTTGACAAAACAAGATGCAACATTGGCAAACGTAATCTTTGCAACAGATAATTCATTTGAAATAGTTGAACAAGACTCAACAGGTTCAGTAGATTTAGTTGTTTACAACGCAGGAACCGAATATCTAATAATGTTTGCACATTCGCCTTTAGGAGGCTCTTTATTCACAAGAGCATTCTTCCTTGGAGGAGCAGGATTAAAGCATTTTGAGCATTTTGATTATTCTGTAGCAACAAATGGGTGGAAATTGCAAACTTGGAAAGTAAAGTATTAATTCACAAGCCTTAAAAAGGCTTTTTATTTTTTATTTTTA
>CAZCGV010000041.1:3710-7059 GCA_964498515.1 uncultured Methanosarcinales archaeon | reverse complement strand
TTTCTTAATAGTTCTAACGTAGTTATCATTAGAGAATATCTTCGATTGGTTTTTTAGCTTTCTTCACTTCTTTTTGAGCTTCAGTAGCCATTTCTTCCATGTCCACTCCTAAGTCTTTAAGTGCAGCCATGTGCATTTGCATTAATTGTTCTACAATTCCTAGAATTCTTGTAAATTCTTCTCGTTCTTTAGCTAATGTGCTAAGACATCCTTTGTGAAATCCTACTTGTTCTTCTTTATTTGTTTTTTGTGCCATATTTATTCCTCTATGAAAATGCATCTTTTATTTTTTCAAATAATTTTTTGTGTGGTGCTTTTTGTTTTGAATCTTTCTCAAATTGTTGTAATAATTCTTTTTGTTTTTTAGTTAAAGTTTTTGGAACTTCAACATTTACTTTTACATATTGATCTCCTTGTCCATATGCTCTCATATGAGGCAGTCCTTTTCCTTTTAATCTTAATAAGGTTCCTGGTTGTGTGCCTGCAGGAATTTTTAAATCAGCTTTTCCATTTATTATAGGTATTTCTATTGTTGTTCCTAAAGCAACTTCTGTGAATGTTAAAGGAGCTTCTATGTATATGTCGGATCCCTCTCTTTCGAATATAGGGTGTTCTTTTACGAATACTACAACATACAAATCTCCTTTTGGAGCTCCGGGTTCTCCGGGTTCTCCTTCACCTGAAACTCTTAATTTAGTTCCATTTTCTATTCCTTCTGGAATTGTTACTTTAATAGTTTTGGTTTTTAATTTGTGTCCTGAACCATTACAAGATGAGCATTTATCTTTTACAGTTTTACCTCGTCCATGACAGGATGGACAAGTAGTTTGTGTTTGAAACATTCCAAAAGGAGTTCGTTTTGAAACAGTTATCCTGCCATGACCATGACAATGAGAACAAGTAGTTACTCCTTTTCCTCCTTCACCATTACATTCATCACAAGTATCTTCTTTTTGTAATTTTAAAGATTTTTCGACGCCTGTTGCAACTTCTTCAAGTGTAATTTCTATGTCGTATCTTAAATCAGATCCTCGTCTAGGTCCTCGTCTTCTTCCGCCACCAAATCCGTGAAATCCACCTGAGAAAATATTATCAAATATGTCGTTAAAATCGAATCCTTCAAATCCTCCTGAGAATCCTTCAAAGCCTCGACCATTCATTCCTTCTGAACCAAATTGATCATATTGTGAACGTTTGTTATCGTCAGTTAAAATAGATGCGGCTTCATTTATTTCTTTAAATTTTGCTTCTGCTTGAGGATTATCTTTATTTAAGTCTGGATGATATTGTTTAGCTAATTTTTTATAGGCTTTTTTAATTTCCTCTTTAGAAGCTCCTTTTTCTATGCCTAGCGTTTTATAATAATCCTTAGTCATTTTGTCTGTCTCCAAGTAGGCTAAGCTCAAAAATTTTTAATTTTTGTTGTTTTCCTGCGATGGTTCACACCTTTTTATATGAATAATTGTTTACTTATAAAGTTAATCTAAAATAAAAAAGAAAAATTGAAGGATTACTCCTTCTTATCCTCAGTAAACTCTGCATCAACTACATCGTCTGCTTTTGCTTCAGATTCTGCATTCTGCGATCCGTTTGCCGACTGCTCTTGTTGTGCTGCTTTCTGATAAAGTTCGGTTGACATTTTTTGGATTTTTTCATTAATTAAATCCGTTTTTTTCTTTATTGCATCAACATCTTTCTTTTCTGCTTCAAGAAGTTTTTTCAACTCATCAATCTCTTTCTTTACATCTTCGATTTCTTTTTTATCAACTTTTCCTTCAAAGTCTTTAAATAATTTTTCAGATGTAAATACTAATGTGTCTGCATGATTGATTAATTCAATTTCTTCTTTCTTTTTCTTGTCTTCTGCAGCGTGGGATTCAGCATCTTTTTTCATTTTCTCAATTTCTTCATCAGATAGATTTGAGGATGCAGTTATTTTGATGGACTGTTCTTTACCTGTTCCTAAATCTTTTGCAGATACATGAACAATTCCGTTTGCATCTATATCGAATGTAACTTCGATTTGAGGAACTCCTCGAGGTGCCGGAGGAATTCCCACTAGATCGAATTGGCCTAATTCTTTGTTGTCGGAAAACATTGAACGTTCTCCTTGACCTACTTTGATTGTAACTGCTGGTTGATTATCTGCTGCTGTTGAGAAAGTTTGACTTTTCTTTGAAGGGATAGTTGTATTTCTATCTATTATTTTTGTAAATACTCCTCCTAAAGTTTCGATTCCTAAACTTAAAGGTGTAACGTCTAACAATAAAACGTCTTTAACATCTCCTGCTAAAATTCCTCCTTGAATTGCTGCTCCTAACGCAACTGCTTCATCGGGATTTACAGATTTGTCTCCTTCTTTGCCTGTTAAAGATTTAACTAATTCTTGTACAGCGGGGATTCTTGTTGAACCTCCTACAAAAATAACTTTATGTATGTCTGAATTACTCAAACCTGAATCTTTCAAAGCTTTTTCAGTTGGAATTTTTAATTTTTCTAATATGTCTCCAATTAGATTTTCAAATTTAGCACGGGAAATTTCCATAGTTAGATGTTTTGGTCCTGTTGCATCTGCTGTAATGAAAGGCAAATTGATGTTTGTATTTTGTTTTGAAGATAATTCTATTTTTGCATTTTCCGCTGCTTCTCTTAATCTTTGTAATGCTGTTTTATCTTCTCTTAAATCAATACCATTTTTTGATTTAAATTCATTAGCCATGAAGTCGATTAAAAGTTGGTCTATGTCGTCTCCACCTAAATGGTTATCTCCATTTGTTGCTTTAACTTCAAATACTCCATCTCCCAATTCTAAAATTGAAACGTCAAAAGTTCCTCCTCCAAAATCGAAAACCAAAATTGTGTGATCGTTTCCTTTATCTAAACCATATGCTAATGATGCTGCAGTTGGTTCGTTTATAATTCTTTCAACTTCAAGTCCTGCAATTTTTCCTGCATCTTTTGTTGCTTGTCTTTGTGCGTCTGTAAAATATGCTGGAACTGTGATTACTGCTTTTTTCACAGGTTCTCCTAAATAACTTTCTGCGTCTGCTTTAAGTTTTTGTAGGATCATTGCACTAATTTCTTGTGGACTGTATTCTGTTCCATCAATTTTTGTTTTATAATCTTCACCCATATGTCGTTTTATTGAACGCACTGTATTTTCTGTGTTTAGAACTGCTTGGTTTCTTGCAGTTTGTCCAATCATTCTTTCGCCATTTTTAATAGCTACAACTGAAGGTGTGGTTCTTGCTCCTTCGCTGTTTGGAATGATGACTGGTTTTCCTCCTTCGAGTACAGCTACTGCACTAAAAGTTGTTCCTAAATCTATACCTATAATTTTACTCATTTT
>CAZCGV010000041.1:2291-3610 GCA_964498515.1 uncultured Methanosarcinales archaeon | reverse complement strand
TACCTATAATTTTACTCATTTTTATTCACCTTTATTTTTTGCTACTTTTACTTTTGTATGTCGTAGCACAACATCGTTTAACATATATCCTGATTGAAGTTCTTCTAAGATTTGATTTTCAGGTTTTTCTGAAAATTCTGTTAAAAGAGCTTCATGAAATTTGGGATCAAATTGTTCTCCTACAGAATTTATTTTTTTTAAGCCAAACTCTTCTGCTGAGGAAAATAATTTTGCGAATATTAGTTCCATGCCTTTTTTGAAATCTTCAGCACTTGCATTTTTATTTGTAAGGGCTAAATCGAAATCATCTAATATGTCGACTAATTTCGTGAATACTGATTGTACTCCTTTGTTGAAAGAATCTTGTGAAAGGGTTTCGTTTCTTCGTTTATAGTTTGCAAATTCTGCTTGTAATCGAAGATAGCTTTCTTTTAATTCTCCGTTTTCTTGTTGTAAATCTTCATTTGAGGGTGTTTTTTCTTGGTTCATTTTTATCCTTGTCGACCTCAGGTCAACAACGTTGATGAATACTTATATATAAATCTTTCGATTTGGTAGAATATTTTACAGATCATCTATGGAGATTATATCCTGTTCGTAAGGTTCAAGACATTGAATCTTATTCCCCAAAACCTTGAATTTTACATCCAATATAATTTCAACAACAAAAATTACATCCAATATGTCTTTATTTACTTCTTCAACAATTATTTCCCCGCCAAATAAACCTAATAAAGGAATTAAATCTAATGCTAAGAATATATCTATTCCTTCTTTAGATATTTTTTCTTTGAGAGAAAGAATAAAATCTAAAATTATTTGTTGAAAGTTAGAGGAAGATAATGTAAACTCTTGTGGCGCTATCAAACTTTGGCCTTTAACGAAGGCCAAGTCGTTGTCAAATGAATTGTTTTCTCCAAATAATATGAATGCGTCTAAGGAAATTCCTTCTATGTCTTCAAAATATCGAGGTAAAACAGATATGGGTATTTTTGGAAATGAGAATTTAAATAAATCTCTTATGTTGTCTACAAAGTTTTCTTTCATCAATTCTTTGTTTGTATTTAATATTAGTTTTATTCCAATTATGTCTTTGTAATAAAGTAAAGTTAGTTTTTTAAGAGGAGCAGAGGAAAATTCAGATTTGCTTTGAAGAATTAATTTTACTTGACCATTGTTTTGACTTAAGAATCCTGCGGAGGAAATATGGAAGTCTTGTTTTGAGATAAAATGTGCTAGATATCTTAATTGTACTTCTTTAATGTAATCATAGGATGGATTTATTGCTGAACTTGTGGCTCCTTCTAAATCGAAAGTTA
>CAZCGV010000041.1:0-2191 GCA_964498515.1 uncultured Methanosarcinales archaeon | reverse complement strand
CTTAGGTATTAAATTCTTTTCTATAAGTGATTTAATGCTTGTCTTTCGAGAATTTTAAGATTTATATCATCATACAACTCTCTTATTTCTCTGTATAAATCAGTTCTTTGGGCTTCTGAGAACTTTTTATTCAAGAATTTTTGTCTTAGATGATTGTATGTATCTCGTGCGTTTATTAAATCTCCAGAGTCTAAAGAGGCTTTACAGGCATTTACTAAATCCTTTATTTCATTAACTACATTCATGTTAGGAGCAACAACTTCTTTCATTCCTTCATTTGGAAGAGAATAATCGTCCTCTGGAACATTTGCCAATTTATGGTTTAAGTAATTTGAAAACCCGCCTTGTTCTACTTGGGCTTTAATTTGATCTAGCTTTTGTTTCTCTTTAGCGATAGATGTTAATAAATTTTCATTGTAATTTATTTTTTCTATTAATCTTGTTTCGTGTTCTTTTAATCTTTGTTCAATTATTGCTTTCTTTTCTTCAAATTGCTTTTGTTCTTTTTTCATTTGAAGATAAGCAGGATGTATTTGTTTTTTTTCATCTTGATTTTTAATTTTTAATTCGTATGCAATTCTATTCGCTCGAACTAACTCTTCTTTTAATCTGTTTTCTCTAGTTTCGTATTCTTTCTTTTCTTGCTCGAACTTTGTTTTTTGTTCATTCATCCATTTATCGAAGCCTTCGAATTTTTTGTTGTAGAAGTTTTCTCTTTCCTTTTCTTTTTTCTGTAATACAATAGTTCTTTTATCTAGCTCTTCTTGTTCGGAAGTTAATTTAGTTTCCCACGTTTTCAATTTTTTTTGAGATTCTTTTAATTGAGTGTATTCTCTTTTTATTTGAGCTTCTTGTTTCATTACTTTATTCAATAGCTCCCTTTTTATTGGGTGGTATTTAGCTATAACTGAATCAACTTTTTTCAAGTAATCTTCGTTTAGATTGGAGATTTTTTTATAAATTTCTTTTTTCAAAAATTCTTCTCGTTCTTCTTGTTGTTTTAAATTTCTATTTAACCAGACTGAAAATGATTGCATGTTATTTGCAATAACTCCTTTAAATCGATGGTATTTTTCTTTAGAAGAGATTACTTTTTTTAAGTCTTTAATTGTTTTTAGATGTACTTTATTTGGAATAATAAATTCATTGTTTAAAACTTTAGTTTTCTTTCCGAAAGCTCCATCTTTTGTGTGGTCTAATATTTTTTTAGCTTCTTTTTTAATTTTATTTAATTCTTTTTTAACGTGTTCATCTGCTTTAGATTTTATTTTTATTTCTTCATCAAACTCTTCATTTATTTTTGGCAAATCTAATTGTTTTTTTGGAGTTTGTTTTTTAATTTGGGGTTTGATTATTTTTTTATGGATTGGTTTTTTAACTTCTTTTTTAGTTAAAACCTTAACTGGCGCTTTTGGAAGTTCTTCTTCAACATCTAGGCCTAATTTTTTACGAATTTCAGATATATCTGAATCATCATCTTTGTTATCTATAAAGGATTCTTCTTTTATTTTATGAGAAACATGAATTTTAGGAAGTTCATTTATTGCTTTATCTAAATCAGGTAAACTTAATTCTAACTCGTTATTGTCGTTTTCCTTTTTTCCAAATAATTTTGAGAAAAAACCTTGTTTTTTGTGGACGCCTGGTTCTTCAGGCGGTAAAAAATCAGTATTTGAAGTCATTTGTCTCATCCCTTCCCTAAGTATTAATACTGTAATTTGTTTGGAAGCATATAAAAACATTTTGTTAGCACTCTTGAGTTTATACTTATAAAGGAAATGCTTAAAAAAGGATAAACGTAAATATTGGTTATGGGTGGAGAAGATTTGTTGATGAAGGGTTTAAAACATCGTTTTTCATTAATAGAAAAAAGTAATTCTGAGTTAGAAAAAAATTCCGTAAATATTGATCAAAAAATAAGCCAAAATAAAATTAAATTTAAGGATGAATTAATTTCTTTAAAAAATGAATTAAAAATCGTTGAAGAAGAAATAAATAAATTATTGAAATTTGTTTTTTCTCATGGTAAAATTTTAAAAGATAAAATGCGTAAAGAGGAATTAACTTTATTAAATGAACTTTCTGAGAAGTTTAATTTTGAAGATTATATTCGAAGAGATGAATTAGAAAAAACTTTTAAAAAATATGCTTAATTTTCATCTTTAATTACTGCTTCTAATGCTTCAATACC
>CAZCGV010000040.1:5783-7081 GCA_964498515.1 uncultured Methanosarcinales archaeon | reverse complement strand
GTAGAAAATTTCACTTCAAACGATTACATACTTTGTAGAAATGTAACATTTATAGCCACAGCAAATGGAAAAACAGACCAACTAAATGTTTTACTAAACATAACAAACACAAACGACGCACCAATAATTTATGATTCCAGTTATTATTCACAAACCTCAACATCAAATCAAGCAAATATATCTAACTTAACAGCACCTGAAGAAATATTTTTTTCATATAGAGTAAATGCAACGGATCCTGATCTTTCAATAGATGAAAATGAAGCCATAACATTCTCATTAAATGATACCTCCTTATTATCAATAAATGAAACAACTGGAATAATACTCTCCAACGTACTAATCAATTCATCTCATAACGGATACACATTTACAATTTTTGTTAACGATTCATATGGTTTACAAGCAAATAAAACTACAATAATAACGACCATCTCAAATGAGGCACCAAACATAACATATTTCAACACTTCGACATGTAATGAAAGTATTGAATGTATAAAAACAATAACTGCCTCTGATGATGATTCAGGTGAAAATTTAACAAATACAAACAGTCCAAAGATAGATTGTTTATTTCAATGGACAACATGTACAATAAACCTAACTACAGAATTAATTAACGATACAAACACAAACCTAACTTGGCAAATAAATTTCACACCAACAAATGCAGAAGTAGGAACATATAATATCACAATAACAGTTCAGGATAGATATGGTGCAGAAGACAATGAAACTTATTCATTTAACATCTCTAACACAAACACAGCACCAACATTATATAACGACGAAGCAAAAAACGAAACTACGATCGAATTTGAAGGATATATAGTTGTTTCAAATATTTACACAAAATCAATATATGCGTATGATGACGATTTATTGTATGAACAAGATAATTTAACATTTTCACACAATTTTACTCAAGGAGATTTAGGAAATTATTTTACGATTACAAATATATCTAACACACAAGCATTAATAACAATTGACCCTCAATCAGGAGATGCAGGAAACTACACAATAAACCTCTCCGTTTCAGATATAGCAGGATTAGTTTCTTGGCAAGAAGTAAATTTCACAATCCACAATCAATCAGCACCACCAAATATATCTCAAATAAAACCTTATTACAACGGAACAGATACAGTCGAAGAATACATAAACATAGGTTCGAATACATCTGAAGCAATATACCTAAACGAAAACACAACATTAACATTCGGAGTAAACCTCTCAGAAGAAATAAACCATACATTTTACTGGACATGGGATAACGGAACAACATGGAATGG
>CAZCGV010000040.1:0-5683 GCA_964498515.1 uncultured Methanosarcinales archaeon | reverse complement strand
ATCTCAATGCAAATAATAAAACAAACAACAACCACAGTAACAACAACAAGCGGAGGAGGAGGAAGTTCATCAACAATAACTAGAAGAAGACCAACACCAGAAACATTCCAATTAGTTATACCAGGAATAGCTGCAATCTACGATAACGGAACAGTAGAAATTCCAATATCTTTAAAGAATACGTGGGGCTCAACAATATCAGGAATAAAACTTTCTGCAAATGCAAGTCAAGAAGATTTAGAAATGACGTTCGAAGACGACCTTTTCTTAACGCTAGAAAACGGAATTGAATTAGAAACAACATTACTCGTGAAAAACTATAGGGTTGATGCACCATTACAAATAAATGTTAGTGCATACATAGAATCTTTAAGTTATACAGACACATCAACAATTTATGTAAATGCATTAGAATCGAGTTCAATAAAAAGTTTAGAAGATATACAAACAAGAATCTCCTTTGCAAGAGATTTATTAACAGATAATCCAGAATGTCAAGAACTAACTGAAATTCTAAATAATGCCGAAAAAAAAATTGATGCTGATCCTCAACATGTTTGGGAAACAATCAATAGTGTAATTAACGGTTGCAAATACCTTATCTCAGAATCCTCATCACAAACTGCAACACCAAAATCATTCTTAGGAAAAATAGGAATTTATGACGGAGATTTATTAAACTTCAACTTAATTACAACTATATTCACAGTATTAAGTTTCATAGCAATAATATTTGGAATAATTGTAAAAATAAGATTAAAATCAATTTAATTCTGATTTAACAAATTATATATCTGAACAAGATGAGAATAAATTTCTTTTTTCAAATCCAAACTAACCAACTTAGAATACCTTTCTCTCAAATTTAAATATTTCTCAACAGCCTCATTCTTTTGATGTCTAAAAATAAGTGATTTGATTTCATTAACTTCATTCAATAATTCAAATCGAAGTTTCAAAAACTTTACTTCTGCAACATTTTTATTCACCTTTCTAGTAAAAAAACTTTTAATACTAAATGATTTAGATTTCTTGGCTTCTTGATTTAAAGAAAATTCATACAACAAAACCTTAATTATGCCTTGAAAATCATCCAGCATCCTTACAAGATCTTCACGAGAAAAAGAAACACCAGTATATTCAATCTTTCCAATCTTTCTTATCAAAGTAACAAGTTGTTCATACAATTCCCTCTCAATAAAAGTTTCACCCATGGCGTCAATCAATTCTTCATGCGTAAATTGATTATCAGTAGAAAGAAATTCTTTAAAAAAATCCCAAATCAAATGATACACTTCAACATCTTTTAGAATAGGTTTAGATTTAATATAATTAATTTTTTCAATAGTATATTTATGAAGCAAATTCAAATCTAGTTGATTCTCTTCCATCCCACCTTCTTTAGCGACCATTCTCTCATTAAAATGCATTAAAGAGATTTATAAAGATGTCTATTTATTTGTACTCTTTGGAGAGTAGTGTCGCAATATATTTATACCACGCTATTTCCAATTAATTATGCCTCAAAATATAAATGAAGAAATTCAAGAAACTTCAACAATCCCGTCCGATTTGGACATACAAATAAAACAATATTCTGATTTATTAAAAAGAGCAAAAAAAGAAATAAGTAAAGCCGTCGTAGGCCAGGAAGAAGTCGTTTCTCTATTATTCGAAGCACTAATCTCAAACGGTCACGTATTATTAGAAGGTGTTCCAGGAATAGGAAAAACATTCTTAATCAAAGTACTGTCTGAAATAATAGGTTGCACATTTTCACGTATACAGTTCACACCAGACTTACTTCCCGCAGACATAATTGGAGTTACAACATATGAAGAAGGAAAAGGATTTTCTACAATGAAAGGACCTGTTTTTGCAAACTTCATTCTAGGAGATGAGATTAACAGATCCCCTCCAAAAGTACAGTCCGCATTATTAGAGGCCATGCAGGAGAAACAAGTAACTATAGGTAAAGAAACATTTAACTTACCCATTCCATTTTTTGTAATGGCAACACAAAACCCCTTAGAAAGTCTTGGAACATATAAATTACCAGAAGCACAATTAGACAGGTTCTTATTTAACGTGTTTATGAATTACCCACAAATAGAAGAAGAAGAAAAAGTATTAGAACAAAACATGACCATACATAAATTTGAAAATTTCCAATTAAATACGATTCTTCAAGACATAGATATAATTAAACTACAAGAATTAGCCAAAAAAATCCAGATGGACGACAAAATAAAAAAATACATAGTTCGACTTGTTGATGCAACAAGATTCCCTAAAAAATATAATTTAGACTTATCTGCAAAATACATTGATTTCGGTACATCTCCCAGAGCAAGCATAGCTTTATTCATCGCATCCAAAGCACGAGCATTAACCAAAGGAAGAAGTTTTGTTACACCTAAAGACATAAAAGAAGTTGCACCACACATATTCAGACACAGAATAATTCTAAATTTCGAAGGACAAGCAGATAACATAAAAATAGATGATTTAATAGACGAAATATTAAAAAAAGTTCCTCTAATTTAAACTAAAATGGCCGTAAATAAATTAAATTTAAATTTTAATAAATACAATTCTCATGTAAATATAAAAGGAAGTAGAAATATTTTATCAAGAAATGTTGAAGGTAATTGGGCCACTATTTTCAAAGGCCAAGGAATGGAATTTACAGGATACAGAAATTACAACTCAACAGACGACGCATCAATCATCGACTGGAAAGCAAGCCTTAGAAACAAAGAATTATTAGTTAGAGAATTTGAAGAATTCAAAAACTTCAACGTATTCTTTTTCTTAGACACATCAAATAGCATGCTATATACAACAGGAGATAAATTTAAAGCAGAATTCGGAGCAGAAGTATTATACTCCTTATTCGAAGAAGCTTCTTTTGCAGGAGACGCAGTAGGAATGGCAACATTCAATACAAAAATAACTTCAAAAATTATGCCTGCATTTGGAAAAGGGATGAGATACAGATTCATAAACGTATTATCCAACACAGAAAATTATGGGGGAGAAAGAGATTTTAGAAAATCCATGCTAGAATTATATGCTATGCTACCAGAAAAAAGCATAATAATATTAATATCTGACTTCTTAGGATTACCTGAAGATTGGTCAAAATACATTGATTTATTTTCATCCAGACATTACGTCATGGGAATAATGATACGAGATAAACGAGATCGAGAACTTTCAATCAAAGGACAATTCGCAGTAAAAGATCCAAACAGCACAGAAACTTTAATTTTCGATGCAGAAAACTTTTCAAAACAATACGAAGAATTATCCAAACAAGATGAGGAAAAAGTTCAAAGAGTATTTAAAAAAGTAAAAAGTGATTGTTTAGTGTTAGAAAACGAAATTTCAGAACCACGTGTACCTGTAAGAAGATTCTTCACCAAAATGTCGCAAGTAAATAGTTAAAATGATTTCAATAACAATAGGAAAACCAATATTCATGTGGCTTTTATTAGTTCTACCTTTATTCTTTTGGTTACATCACATTTTCTTAAAACACTCAGAAAAAAAAGCAATGAACTTTTCAAACTTTATGACCCTAAAAAGAATTGCAGGTGAAAAATATTTATTAAAAAATACATTAGTTCTAGCCTTACGTTTAATCGCAACATTCTTCTTAATACTCGCAATGACTCAAACCACAATTTGGTATCCAGGAATGCAAAGCAATTCAGATTTTGTTTTAGCCATAGACACATCTGCTTCAATGAGTGGAAAAGACATACTTCCATCAAGATTAGATTTTGCAAAAGATTTAGCAAATGATTTCATTTTTCAACAACCATCAACATCCAAAATAGGATTAGTTTCATTTTCAGGAACAACATACATAGATTCAAGTTTAAGCGAAGACAAATATTTATTAAGCCTACAAATAAACGAATTAAAAACAAATACATTAAGTGGAACTGATTTAGCAAACGCAATAATCACTGCAACAAACGTTTTAATTCCATCTACAAACACAAAAGAAATAATAATATTCACCGACGGTTCAAACACAGTAACATCCTCATTAGATAATTCCCTCAATGGCGCAATAGAATATGCAAAAAGCAAAAACGTTAAAATACACACAATAGGAATTGGAACACAAGACTCAATAGTGGGATATTTACCAGAACTATATGGTCTAAAATCAAGTATGGATGAAGATTCATTAAAACAAATAACAAATCAAACAAACGGATATGCTGTTTTTCCAAAAGAAAAAGAAGACGCAGATTTATTTTTTGAAGAACTATCCAAAGAAAATAGAGTTGGAGAAGTCCCCTTCAAATTCGAATATTGGGGATTACTTTTTTGCTTCATGTTCTTATTAATAGAATGGTTATTAGTAAACACCAAATTTAGGAGGATAATATGATAAAATTATTAATTGTTTTTTTTATAGGTTGGTTTGCTGCACAACTAATAAAATTATTATTGGAAAGAAAATTTTCACTCAAATCATTCTTATTTGAATCAGGAGGAATGCCATCATCACATACTACAGCAATAGTTTCTTCAACAGCATATTTATTTTTAATAGAAGGAATAAGCACCCCTGTAGTAATATTATTCATAATCTCATCAATAGTAATACGAGATTCATATGGAGTTAGATATGCAACAGGTGAAAACGCAAAAGTTTTAAAGAAAAAATTTCCTAAAGAAAAAATAGTACTCTCAGAAGGACACAATTTAAGAGAAGTAGTTCTGGGAGGAATACTAGGAATCACAATAGCTTTATTGGTGTACACATTATGGTAGAATATTTACTCGACACATGTTTTATATTTCATCACATGGAAAGAGAAAAAGAACTCCTTGATTTTTGCAACAAAAACAAAGTAGGAATAACTTCATTCAACATAGAAGAGTTAGAATATAATTTAAAACATATGAACACATTCATAAAAACAAAAATAAGAAACTTCCTAAAAATAGGAAACTTTGAAGAAATTAAAATAGATGTACATCCAGGAAACCCTTCCGATGAAAAGAGTTTTGTTGAAAAATTCGACAAAGACATCTTAAAAATAATAGTTGATCCTTCAGATGCCGTTTTATTAGTCGCAGGTTTAAAATCAAGAGCAAACATACTTACACGAGATAAACATCATTTATTCACAACAAATTTAGAAAACTATTTGAATGGATACGGGATTCAAGTTTTAAACGGTTTGCCCAAATGAAATATTTCAACCCACACATCAAATTTGAAAAAGAAAAAGGAAAGAATAATTCTCGTAAAGAAGAAACTTCCGTAACTTGTGTTAAATGTAAGAAACGATTCATATTACCTTTTAGACCAAGAAAACCAGAAATCCTTTGTGATGACTGTTTTAAAAAGAAAAACCTTATAAAAAAACCTAATGTTCTCAAAAGATAGTTTCGCCTCCGTGGCTTAGTGGCTATAGCACCTGACTTGTACGGGAGCCTGGGTTCAGAATACAGAACACAGTTCGCTTTCAGAGATATCAGGAGGTCACGGGTTCAACTCCCGTCGGAGGCTTTTCTCAGGTTTTCAGAATACGGCGTACAGCTAGAAGTGGGTTGAAGTTTTCTTGTAGAATATGTATTAAGGGAGTTGAACCTTGGTTCCATGGAATGAAGTGTAATGGTGCCAAAAATCTTTGATTTTTGAGCACAACTC
>CAZCGV010000039.1:5205-7138 GCA_964498515.1 uncultured Methanosarcinales archaeon | reverse complement strand
ACAATCAACAGGATTTTCTGAGAAAGTTATTTTTCTAATTAAAATCTCATCTTTAGGATTAACTAATTCAAAGTCCAAAAATTTGGAAACATAATGTTCAAAATTAAATTCTTCATCATCACCAAAGGCTTCTAATAAAAAAGTAATAGTTTCATCCTCTATATCATCTTTATCAACTTCAAATTCAATTTCAAAATCTTCTACATCATCTGCATCAATATCTTCTTCATCGGATTCTTCACCATCAGCAAAGTCCCAATCATTATCAGAATCAATTTTAAAATACGCATTTTCAATAGTAATATCGTCATCATCAGAATATCTGTTTTCCAAACTAACCACAATTCTAACAACATCCCCATTTCTAACTTCCAAGTCATCGTCATCAACTTCATCATCATTAATATAAATAATAACATCATCAAATCTTAGATAACTTCTAGCTTCCAAAGTAATTGCTTTAGAAAGAGAATAAGAAGTCCCACTAAAAATTAAATTTCCAATAGTTTCTTTAATGCTATCTTTAGAATTAGGAATAACATAAGTTAATCTAACTTTAATATCTGTAGAGTTAGCAGGAATAGTTGTAGGTATTTGTGAAAGTTCAGGATAAGAAATTTGAACATAACTAATGGAGCTTTCAATTTTAAAATTAGTTATACTCTCATCTCCAGTATTTTTTATTGTAAAATCATAAGTGTAAGTTTGATTTCTATTTGCATCATTGCTACCAAGATCAATATCGTTTGATACACTTAATATCGGTTGTGCCAAAGCAGAAGTTAAACTCATAACAAAAGTAAGTATAACTATAGACAATAGAAAAAGTATTTTTAACATGTGTTTTTTATTCATTTTTAATCCTCAGTTTTTTTGATATTTAGTACAGATTCCTTCTAGAGAATCTTTTGGAGCATCTTGAATTAATTGTATGTTTGAATTAAAATTATAATGTTGCTTTATTTTGTAAATTCCTTCATTTAAAGCATTCAATCCTATCATAAATAAAGTAGGATATAAAATGAACTTGCACATAAATTTGTAATCTTCTTTTTTACTATTCATTTTTAATCCTCAACAATAAAATAAAATTAAAAAAATTATTTTCTTTTAATCAATAATGCGCCCATTAGTAAAACACCAATAAGAGCCAAAACGATTAATATGATCAAAAGAGTTAAATACAGTCCGCTGGATCTGAAATCATCTTCACCATAGATTGGATTCAAAACAGTAGATGTTGAAGGTACATCTGGATTTACCACAATAGGTGCGACATAATCATCAACATCTTCATCTTCATCAACAGAACAAATAACTGTTATTGAAACAATTTCTTTATCTGTAACATCTTCATCTTCATTTAAAGCAGAAACTTCAATTGTGTAAGTTCCACCTTTAATATCTGAAGGTATAGGTATAATGAATGTTTTATCATCAGAATCCATGCTGTCAAAATCTTCAAGTTCAAATTCTTCTTGATAATTTAAACCTGTACTCTTAACAATAATCCAAGCTTCATCTTGATCATTAGTTCCAGTGTTTTTGAAATCAACATCAAGTCTTATTTCCGAATCAGTACAATATATAGTTGTTGAACTAACATCAACTTTAGTTAATGTAATTTCATCTTTTTCTCTATCGATTTCCAAAGTAAATGTCCAAACATCAAAATGTTCATAATCCTCTTCAGAATCTTCTCCTCGAACAGTTAAAGTGAATTCGGCACTATCGTCTGAATCTTCGTCTAAATCGTCTGAATCCAAAGTAAATTCAATTTCAAATTCAAAGTCATCTCCTTCATCAATGTCTTCTTCATCAGATTCTTCATCATCAACAAAGTCCCAATTTGAAGCTCCATCAACACTTAATTCAGCATAAACATCTTCAATGTCTTCTGAATGATCATTTTCAACAAAAATTACTAATTTAA
>CAZCGV010000039.1:0-5105 GCA_964498515.1 uncultured Methanosarcinales archaeon | reverse complement strand
TATTTACTTTAACTAAATCAGTCAATTCAGTAGTTGAGAATGTTAAAGCAACATCAGTCAAATCTTGAGTTCCAGTATTTTTAATAATCAAAGTTTGAGTAACATTAGTTCCTCTTTCAGTAGTTTCATCACCAAAAACAAGAGAATCAACATTTAACTCAATTTTAGAAATTTCTTCAGCAACAACAGTAGTTAATTTAGCTTCATTATTAGCTAAATGGTTATCAACAAAATCTAATTTAGCTGTAACTTCAAAATTCCCTTTAGTAACATATCTGTGATTTAAATCAAATTCTTTAATAGTATTTTTTTCTATTGCTCCTAAATCAATATCAACTTCGGTTCCATCACCAAAGTCCACAACCATTTTAGTCATCAATAAAGAAACAGGTTCATAGCCTTTATTCATAACTTGAATATTATAGTTTCCATGATCTCCTAGCAATATATTAGAATCTCCGGTAAAACTAGTTATGATAAAATCTTCATATATTGGATCTATTTGTGCACTTGCAAAAGTTCCAACTAATAAGAACATTGCAAAAATCGCAATCATTAATTTATTTAATTTCATTTTTTCTTACCTCATTTTTTAAAAGGTTAATAAAGTACTTTGGCCCATAAATAAGGCATTTCCCCCAATTGTACAAATGAGAATTCGTTTATAAATATTTCTATTATGTAGTTACTTTTAAGTAAGAATGAAATTTAAGAGCTTTTTAAGCCCTCTAATTACGATTACTGAAGTTAAAAACTTTGCTTAAATCAACTTGGTCTCTTAGTTTTTCCTCTTCTTCAGTCCATTTGCTCTTTTTTTCAGGCTCTTTTTCCTCTTCTTCAGGTTTTTCCTCTTCTTCAGGCGTTTCAGAAGTCATTTCAGCGTTATTTTGTTTTTCAGACTGATTTTCAGCAGAATCAACATTTATGTTAAAATTTTCATTCTTTAAAGATAAAAATTCATCTTGGTTTTCAACAGGGGCCTGATCTTCAGAAGGTTGTTGAGAAGGTTCTTCCATAGGTGATTCAAATTGTGAAGTTTCATTAAATTGAGGCTTTTCTTCGATTTCATCTATAGGAACATCTAAAAGTTCATCTGTTTTTGGAGGTTCAGGAGCTTCAAACTTGGTTTCGTTTTCTTTTGCTTGTTCAATAGCAACATTTCTTTCATGTTTTTCTTCTTTAGCCATCATGTCATTTAAACTTCCAGACATATTCATAGAAGTATAATCTTCAGGAGAAGGACCAGGAGGAGGAATGTTTAATTCTGGTTGCGGAATACTGGTTTCAGGAGATGAAGTGCTATTTTCTGGTTGCGGGATATGGTTTTCAGCATTCTGCATTCTGTTCTCAGCATTCTGTAATATGTTTTCTCTTTCCTGTTCTGAGTTTTCCGTTTGCTGAAATCTATTTCCGCTTGGTAACCAATCAGATTGTTTTGGAGGCGCATTAAAATTTTCAATTTTGTTATAATTAGCAGGATCCGATTTAGCATCATTTAATGAATCGTTTGGATCTGAAAGTTTTTTCCTTCCAATTTCATCAAGAGTTTTAAGAATTTCATTGTTAGATGTAATCTCGCTTGTCGCTTTTTGAGTCCAATTATCTTCTTTAGGTTGAATTTGAACAACAGGTTCTTCTTTAGGTTGAATTTGAGGAAGGGTGTTTTCTTCTTTAGGTAAGTCCTTCATTATAGGTGGTAATCTTCGACCATCATTTTCTTCAGTTCTACGAATATTTTGTTGTTTAATTACCTTACCTGTAGTTTCTACCATTTCTCTAGCCATTCGTAGAGCTTCATTTTTATTAAGAACGAGACCTCCTTTCATTAAAGTCTCAGCTAATTGTACAACTTCTTCATTATCCATAATAACACACCTATGCTATTTTGTCTCTTTAGTCCTTTAAATGTCTTTCTTTTTAACATTTAAATCAGAATACGAAAATTAAAAATTAAAAATTATTTATATGTGGAAATTAATAAATGAGTCTCCATATATTCATCTGGTGTTGGAGTTACTAGTTTAGTTGAACTAATTTTTTCCTTAATTTCTTCAGGTAACGTCTGCATTATTTCTTCAGCTAATAAATTATTAAACGTACCTTGAGCTAATTTCATTGGCCAAAGGGGAATGTCGCCTCCAGTACGACCATATTTAATATCTGCTCTTGTACCGTCAGTTTCAAATCGTATTTCTTGATTGTTTTTTCCACGAACAACAACTAATTTATCTCCTTCTGCAAATTTTTCGTATTTTTTGTAATTCCTATAACTTACAAATTCAATTTCTGAATTAATTTTTGGGAAGAAAAAATAATCTTGACTGCAAATGTCAGATGTTCCACTATATCTAGCATCTCTTACTTTCCAATTTTTTAAAGTTATCTCAGTTAAGGATAAAGGCGCACTTTTATGTTTTAATTTCATTTTTTACCTCTTTTAATATGTTACTATTGGAGAGTAGCATAGATATATAAAGATTTCGCTCATTTATTTAACGAATATACATCTTCAACATTTAAAATAGACAAGCCTTGAACATCAGAATCATCATAACCAATTCGCTCACACATAGTATTTAAGAAACAGTCAATAAACGGAAAATTTTCCAATGAAGCAAAATCATATGTGTTGTCTAAAAAGAAATAAAACTCCTTATCAGGAAAATTTTTTTTCAAAGACTGAATTAATTGAGGTTTATATTGACCAAACTTAGTAGTCAGAAGAACACCAATTTGTTTAGAAGATAGAAATTTAACATAGTTTGCCCATATTTTCTTTTTCATACCTTCAACATCTTTTGTAGTTAAAACAAAACTTTCTTCAGTTTTAGGATTGAAAACATAAACCGTTCGATCATTTTTTAAAAGCAAAGCCTTAGGATGAAACAACCCATCTCCAATAAACAAAAAATCGCCCTCTTCAGAAATTACTTCATTAGAACAACCTAAAATTTGACCCTTATAACAAGTATGTCTAGATTTAATCAATTTAACTAGTATTCCTTTAGTTTCTAATTGTTTTTGAATATTGTTCAACGAATTAAAATATTGTACTGTTGTAAATAAAACAATTTTTTTAGGCAAAGTTTGTATAAATTCCTCTGGGAGCGAAAAAACTTCTTTGTATCGAGCTTCGATATTAATTATTTCCATACTTTTGAAGGTTTTAATCTTGTTTATAAAGGTTTTTAACAAATTAGATACTACTTTATAGTAACGAAACATTTATAAAAGGGCAAACTTTCTTAAATTGATGCAAAAAACATTATTTTCAGAACCAAATTTCGAAAGAGAAATACCCTTTAAGGTTAGAAATTATGGTGATTTTTATTATTATCCTTCTCCTGATTTAATTCCAAACTTAAAAGAAATAATTATTTTTACTGAAAATACAAAAGATAAAAAAATTCCAAATGGAAGCGTATGGGTTTATTCCGTAGATGACGTAAAAAACATAAATTACGCTCCTGAAATTTTAAAATCAGATGTAGGATGTGGAATTACAGGCATGATTATTCCAAAATTAACTTTTGATGAAAGTACTACAAAAGACATTTCTAAAGCAGTAAATGAATTAAATGTTGATATTGGTCAAGGAAATCACTTTTTAGATTTTACTACGGGTCATCCAATAAAAAAACATGAACATAGCATGGTTTTTTTACATTCCGATTTTAACAAAGAAAATTATATTCCCAAAAGTTATCAAGAAGCTAAAGATTTAGAAAAAAATGCATTGGAAAAAAGGAAAGACTTTCTTTTACAATTAGCTAAAAAATTAAAAATAAAAGGAAAAATTTATCATGATTGGACACACAATAGTGTTAAATTAGAAAATGAAACTTTAACTTATAGAAAAGGAAGCATAGATGTTTCAAATAGCGAAGGAATTGGAATTTTGGCTTTAAATCCTGTCGATGGATTATATCTTTACGCTTCAGATTGGGCAGATTACCATTCTTCCATGCAACATGGTACAGGAAGAATTGGGTCAAAAAGTGTTTTATTAGATAAACTAGAACAAGATAGAGCGGGAATAGTTAGATCATTAATAGGAACTGGAAAACATGTGTTCAAAAAAGAAATGAGAGAAATATTGAAAAACACATATAATTCTGAAGATTTATTTTTTAATAAATTTAGATTTGAACAAAAAATGATTTCATATCTTTTACCCGAATTAATAATTTACACTAAAAATTAAGCAACCCATTTTAAATGTTGTATGTGTTTACTTTCTTCTTTAGGTATAACATGTATATTTTCTCCTTTAAACAACAAGTTATAATGTGGAACTGGCAAAGTTGAATCTTTATGAAATTCAAATAACAAATTATTTCTATCTTGAAATTCACTTAAATCCAAAGAAGACGTTTTATCTTCCTTATTTTTTAAATTTAATAAAGGAATTAATTTAAGAATATTTAATTTGTTTGAAGAAAACGAATTTGAATAAACTAATTCAAATTTCTTAGTTTTTCCATTAATCAATAAACTATTTTCTTGTTTGTTTTTCATAGCATCTAAATATATCGAAGCTATTAAACTCATAATTTTTTTCTTATCTTTATTTATTAAATCTTGATATAATTTTTCTTCAACAACTAATTGATTTAATTCTTTAAATAAATGCAATAAACTAAAATTCTTCAATTGTTCAACACTTATTGCTAATTTAACTTCCTGCTGAATAAATTCCAATAATTTTGAAATTTTCCTAACTTCTTCTAAAATATTCTTTTTTTCAACATTATCTTGAGTTTCTTTGAATTCATACATTTTTTTAGATTCAGGAGAAAATTTTTTATATTCTTGTTTTAATCTTAAAATAAAATTAAAAATTTTCTTTAAAGTGGCTTGAGCCCTATTTATTTCTTTTCTATTTTCTTTAATAGTTCTAACGTAATCTACCCATCGATTTCTATAGAAAAATAATAAATCCTTCTCAATTTCTTCAATATAAAGATAAATTAATTCATATTCTTCGAGTATTGTTTTGTCTAGTTTATGATTTGAAAATATTTTAAAAAAATTAATCATGATCTATTTTTTTAGCAGAAATATTTAAATTTACCTTTTTAATTAAACGATACCTTTATAAATGA
>CAZCGV010000038.1:0-7832 GCA_964498515.1 uncultured Methanosarcinales archaeon | reverse complement strand
TTTATTTTGTGTTTAGAATGTGTTTATAAAATTTTGGTTGGAACTGGCGTGGAGAAATGGTAGCTCCAGCAGATAATTAAGGGTTTCGGTTGTGAGTAAGAGCTCAAAAATTAAAATATTAAATGGCTCCAAAAAGTAAACCTGCCATTGTTGAATATAGTATAACTAATCCAACATAAACAAAAGTTTTCTTTGTACCCAAAACCTTTCTAATAACAAGCATATTAGGTAAACTTAATGAAGGTCCGGCCAAAAGTAAAGCCAAAGCAGGACCAGAATGCATACCGCTTTGAATCAAGGCTTGCAAAATAGGAATTTCAGTTAATGTTGAAAAATACATAAACGCTCCAAACATTGATGCAATGAAGTTTCCTAATATAGTATTACTTCCTACCAAATTTGTAATTATGCTTTGAGGGAGTAAAGGCATAATGAATCCTGCAACAAATACGCCTACAAATAACAAAGGCAGTATTATTTTTGAGAAACTCCATGTTTCATCAAGCCATTGTTTTGTAAGGTTTTTATGAAACTTCCAATAAACAAGTCCAACAACCGAAATTGTAAATGCGTGATAATAGAGCCCACAAAAAATCGAAAGTTTTATATACTATAGCGCTTTATATAATCTCTATGGGAGAAACAACAACTATTCAAATAAGTAAAGATTTGTTAGGAGATCTGCAATCACGTAAGATGTATGACAAAGAAAGTTATGAAGATATTATAAGGGATTTATTAGAAGACACCATGGAATTATCCGAACAAACTTTAGCAAATATTAGAAAATCTGAAGCAGACATAAAAGCAGGAAGAGTTAAATCTCTTGCAGAAGTTGAAGCAAGGTTAAAAAGATGAGTTGCTCAAAAAAGTTATTTTTGGCACACATAAAAAGGTGTTTTTATGACGTATGAAGTAATTTTTTCTGATTCTGCAGATAAGCAATTAAGTAAACTTCCTATGGAAATTCAAGAGAGAATTATTTCTACGATTAAAAGATGTAGAATTAGACCTTATGCTCATGTGAAGAAATTAGTTGGTTGTCCTTATTTTAGATTAAGAGTTGGCGATTATAGAGTGATTATGGATATTGTTAATAATGAGTTAATAATTCATGTTATTGAAGTTGGTCATCGAAAGAAAATTTATAAAACTTCCAAATAATTTTCCCCTTCTTTGAGAATCATTCCCGCTCACTCTATAGATGCGTGACATATTGGAGCCCACACTTTTTGTTCTGAATTTATAAAAAGAACTCAGATAATGTCAGACATTATTTCAACAATTCTTCAGTTTTGTTCATAAAATCCAAAACTTTATCTTCATAATTTTCTATTGTTTCTTTATCAAATTTAATATTTGTTGAATAACTTGCATCATGTCTATCTTCTTTTAGATTCGTATAAAGTTCAGCATCTTCTTTATTTATTAATAAATTTTGTATTAAGGTAGCTTCTTCTTCAGTTATAGAATATTCTTTTATTAAAATTAAAATTGTTGCATAATGATTCTTAGATGAATATTTCTTATTTGTAATTAAAGCCAAAGCTGAATGATACAATGAATAATATAAAGTAACAATTAACCAATCGTTAAATTTATGATGTGATTTATTTAATTTGTAAAACTCTAAATTGTGTCGTGCTTTCTTTAGATGTGATTGAACCAATTCTTTATTATCTTCAATAGATTTAATTTGTTTCTTATTTGTAAAAAATTCTATCTCTTTTTCTAAATATTCTTTATTTTGGAATAATTTTTTAATATTCATCTAAAATCACCTCATAAAAATTTTGTTCTTTGTAAATTGGAAATCCTGTCTTTCTTGCTTGAATTATAACATCGTCTTTGTTTTGGATAAATTGTTGTAAATTACATTGAAATAATGAAATAGGATATTTTGAAGTTAGTTCTGCTTCTTTTTTATGTTTTGTTAAATCTATTTTATTTGAAACTATTAACAAGTCTATGTCGCTGTCTTTAGTTGTTTGATTTTTTGATGCAGAGCCAAATAAAATTATTGTATAAATTTCTTTTGAAATATTTTTCAAAAAATTTCTCAAAGGATTTTTGATGTTAATATTTAAATTATTTAATTGATTTAATGCTAATTCTGAGAATTTTAATGCAAAGATTGATTTATTATTGATTTTGTAATAAGTATTTGATTTAGTAACTTCTTTTGTTAGAATTTGATTATTAACTAATTTATTCAATGTGTTTGTTAAAGAACTATCTGAAAGTTGGGATAATTCTTTAATTTCGTTGAAATATAATTTATCTTTTTTACTTTGAAAATATGCGAGATAAACTTTTTCTTCTGGTTTCATGTTATTTGTAAGAGGAGGTTATTTATAAATACTTCTGTTTTTGGAGTGATTACTTCTGTTTTTGAAGTAGTTTTAGGTAATTTTCCTTACTTTTATGAGGGTCAAATTTCATTTATAACTCCTGTATTATGCTTTTAGAACACTTATAGAGTGTCGGGGGTGATTTATATATTTTGTCGAGCTTCATTGGATATATTGGAGTGTCCAAGTCACAAGTTACGTGTGATTCGTGACTTGGTCTCAGACATAAGGTTCGCCATCATATAAATAATCTTCTCGGAAGATGTATTGCATTTTCCGAATATGTAGTACAAAGTCATTAAAGCTCTTATCATTTATTAATGTGCGTCGGAATATGTAGGACATTCTCGGAGATTGTCCTCTGATAGAATAAGGTTCGTTATTGTTTATTAATGAAACTCCTTAAAAGCAATTAAATGAGAAGTTTTTTAAATAAAACTTCATTTAGATATTTTAGATGTAGGTATTAAAATGAATAATGAAAAAGAATTAAGAGAATATCATACTCAAATATTAAAACAAGTATATGGTGGAAACATAACAAGTGAAGAAATGGGTTATAGCACCAAAGAAATAGTTGCACACATTATATCCACGTCATATAAGTTTAACACAAGCGGTCAGCGTTTTCATTCTTTAAAAGCACGATTAGAATCATTATTGACTAAGAGAGGAAGACTTCCAGTAATTGTCGATGATTGTGAGAAAATTAGATTTATAGATGTTTCACCACATCATAATTCTAAAAATGTTTTAAATGATTATTTTCAATGTTTAGAAGAATTATCTGAAGGAAAATTAAATTTATATGGGCAAGGAATTTTAAATACAAATTTATTTTCAATGCCAGATAAGACCTTCTTTAAAATACACATATATGATTCAAAAAACGTTTCATCTTCTTTTGATATGAAATTCATTATTAATAAGGCAACAATAGATAAACTTCTAACTGGTTCTGATAAAAAATTATATTATGAAGTTGAATCAAAAGTAAATCGTGATAGTTTTACTTTTCCTGAAATTTGTGCAAAATATGAAGGATCTCCAGAAATTGATGCAAATCCAGCACATAATGCATGATGAATTAATTATTTTTTTCTAATTTTTCTTTAGAATTCTTTTGAGGAGTCCTCTAGAATCCTCAAAGATATGGTAGCCCCGCCCGTCATTCTCATATATAAATCAAGCTCGGAGAATGGGGGACGATTAAGGAATCTTTATAAATAAACTTCCAAATAGATTATTTATGACTGAATTTACAATATTATCTTGGAACATATTTTGGGGATTGGGTAGACCTCTAAACAAAGCAAATCAAGTATTAAAAGGAATTCAATATATTCATACGTCTACTGATAAAAAAACACTACCTCAAATAATCCAAACCATAAATAAATATAAACCTGACGTAGTTGCCTTACAAGAAATAGATTCTGGTTCTAAAAGAAACAATAATTATAATCAAGTTAAAGTAATTTCTGAAGAAACAAACCTTATTCATAACAAATATGCGTTTGAAAAATCTTGGTTAGGATATTTTAATGATGGAAATGCTCTTTTTTCAAAAACCCCTTTTAATTATGTTAAGATTCAACAATTGCCTTATAATTTGGAAAAACGAAACTGTATTATTGGTTCTCTTAATATAAAAAAGAAAAATATAACTATAATTGCAACACATTTAGGCGCTCATAAGTCCAATAAAAAAGAAAGATTAAATCAAGTACAAAGTATTTGTAATTTACTAAATTCCATTGAGTCACCTATGATTTTAATGGGGGATTTCAATTGTCAAGAAGGAGATGAGGAATATAATTATATTGTGGAAAATTCGGATTTAATACCTGTAATATCTGATAAAACCTATCCTTCATATAAGCCTTCTAAAAAATTTGATCAAATTTTCATTTCAAAAGATTTTCTACTAATTGAATCCAATTTAATAAAAGAAAACTTTTCTGATCATTATGGAGTTTATGCAAAACTTCAATTTAGATAATTTCTTTGAGAATATTTATTTTCAAGAAAAAAGCGACTTTTGTAATAATTCTCGTTAAATACAAAAAGAAAGGCTAATTTTAAAGAATTAAAAATGAAAGCTCTCACATGTCACGCAAACAATAATAGCCCCGCCCGAATCCAATGGCGTCCCACAGCGAAGAGGACTCTACTTGAAATTGATGAAAAAAAGCTCTAAATTGAATATATTACTACTTATAAGTAACTACAAAACAAAAAATTTATAAATATAAACATATTCATTAAATACATGAATTCAGAAGAAATGGTTAAAAATGCAAAAGGAATTTATGTTCCAAAATGGCAAACGCCTCAAGAATTACAAAAAATTTGGGCTAGATTTACACAAGAGCTATATTCTCAAAAAATTCCTAGAAAAACTCCTGCTATGTTTGGAATGATACCTGATTTAATTATGAAAAAAGGAATATATTCTAATATAAATGGAATAGAAAAAATTAGTGGAATACATCAAAATATTATGATTTTATTAGAAGAGCCATTAGATTATTCTTCACTAAAAAAAGTTGTTGAAAAAGATGACAGTTATTATATGTGGGAAGATGAAGATTATTTTAAAAAGAAAACTCCACAAGTAAAACAAGAAGGACATTTATGGACATTAGGATATCCTATTGTGGCTTTAACAGAAACTTATGATGGAAATGACATTATTGAAATCCCTAAAGGACATTTGAATATTTTTTATGGTTCAAGAATTTTAAGACGTTATCTTGAAGAAAAATATGATTCTTTTTCATTAAAAAAATAATTTTTTAATATATTTTTTATTCTATTTTATTTTAATTCTTCTGAAGAGTCCTCTGTCTCAAAGGATTGGAAAAGACGCCAAAGAACTAAATCTTTATATATCTTTAAGATTAACAAAAAATATGAAAGAAAATAAAATTACAATCATCATAAATAAACCAATAGAAGAAGTATTTGAATTTACAACAAATCCTAACAACACTCATTTATGGATTCCTTCAATTGTTGAAGAAGTTATTGATGAATATCCTCCCAAAATTGGAACTCAATACAAGAATAGAGGAGAAGGAACAGAATGGGATTTCTACAAAGTTGTAGAATTACAAAATAATAAATTATTTACATTATCTGATTTAGAAGATAATTATCATGTTAAATATTCTTATCGTAAGATAAACGAAAATCAAACAGAAATGGAATATTACGAATGGATGGAAAATGGAGAATTAGGAAAACCATTTACACAAGATATTATACAGAAATTAAAATCCATTATGGAATTGAAGTAATTTTTGTTCTAGAATTTGAAGAGTCCTCTCAGGTCCTCAAAGGAGTGGAAAAGACGCCAAATAACTAAAAATTTATAGATATTTTCCAATTAAATCATTTATTAAAGAATAGTCGGAAGATTTAAGTTCTTTTTTAATTATTTCGGGTATCTTAAAATCATCAACTAATACATTTATTGATTGAGTCAATCTTTGTTGTTTTTTATATTCTTTTTCAGCTTCTTCTGCTTTTTTATAAAACTCTATTTTAAGTTTTTCACGGGCCTCATTTCTAGCTTCAATCACTTTTGCATAATTAGGATAAGGATATAAGGATAAACCTGAAGATAATTTTACTTCTTTGAAAAAACTTGAATCTGGATGAATTTGAGAATGAGTATAAGTTCCATCTTCAAAAAAATGATCTATGCTACTTATAGAAAATCTTTCATTTGGATTGAATTCAAATAAACATAATTGTGCTTTTGAAGATTCAAATTCACGTACACATGAATAGTAAACTTCGTATTTTAATAATGCAATAGCCTTATTATTTTGTATTACTGCAAACGTCCCTTCTCTTGTTTCAGAATTTCTTTTTACAGGAATCCCCATAACGATAAAGTGTTCTTTAGGATCAGGAGATATCCCTTTATTTGGAACATCATATTCATATTCAAAAGAACCTGTTATTTGACCATATTTTTTTCCTGGTTTTATGATTAATTGACCTTTAATATGTTCGTCTCTCTTTTCTACAACCATAAAATATACAATTACAAATTTATTTATAAATCTTTTCAGAATGAAGAGTCCTCTCAGGTCCTCAAAAAGGTGGTAGCCCCGCCCGCTTGACAATCGGAGCGGTGACATCTTAGAGCTTTAGAGGACTCCGAGAGAGGCACCAAAAAATTAAAATGGAAGTAGTTCTTGTCCCATTATTTGAGAATATTCTTTTTTTATTTCTTCTTGAAATTTTTTTTCAACAGGACCAAACAAATACCATTGTTTATTACAAACATGTGTTTTTATACCATCTAAATCTTTGTGCAACATTATTTCGCCAGATTCATTAGGAAAAATATCTGTAAAAATTGAAGTTATATCTGTTGAACCATTATAAGTGATATGAATTTGTTCTGCAACCATTTTTGGATTCATAGCTGCGTCTGCAGTTTGGGTTACAGCAAATCCATTGTGAATTGGTTCGTGAGGATCTTTAGAAGTTCCAAATGTATATCCTAAATCACCATCAGAAACATTACAACTTGCTTCAACAATTGATTCGGGTGAAATTTTTTTATCTTTACTAAAAAGATACATCATATATAGATGAGAATTTGGTTTAGTATAGTCTTTCGAACCCAACATACTTTCGGATTTGATTATTTTTAGAATGGCCGTCATAAAAAACCTAAATCTAAATTATTTTATAAAATTAACTAAAATACCGACACAAGAAGTATAAATGCAACATGTGAAATTGAAGCTCTCACATGTCACGCAAGTATATATAGCCCCGCCCGAACAATATCCGAAAAAACTCAAAACAAATATTTAAAACAATTAATTAAAATAAATTTATGAATAAATCGCAATCGATGAGATATGTTCCTGATATGATTGAACCTTTTGTAGTAAAAGAATTACAAAGAAAATATCATTCATTTTTTATTTTCAGAGCAAGCGATTATGATTCTTTTGAAAGATTAATAAAAATTCATAAATTTGATTGTTCAAATATTGATTTTAAACATCTTTTAATAGAAAATTGGAGTGCCATAGATATAATCTATTTTAAAATCAAAGAGTCACCTATATACAAACCAATACAAGAATATTTTAGATTTATGGATGATTTAAGAACTAAACTAAGTTTGTAACAGATATTGAAATTTACGAAGTAAAAGCAATTTCTTCTAAAAAACCATCGATTTTGTCAGTAAAAACAGATTTTCTCCAAAAAGAATTAAAGAAATTTAATAAGATTATGAAATGTATAAAAGTTTACCTAAGTGGTCAATTAAGTTTTAACTTAGTTGAAACAAATTTAGAAGATGAGGATTTTGTTGTTAGAACCCATTACGGAAGTAAGGGTTATTTTATTGGAAGTCGTTTCAAATAGGTCGTGGATATTTCGAAGAAATAGCCCCGGCCGGATTTGAACCGACGTCCTAAGACCCAAAATCTCAGATGATTG
>CAZCGV010000037.1:6029-7927 GCA_964498515.1 uncultured Methanosarcinales archaeon | reverse complement strand
AATCCGATTCAGGCCCAGCAACAGAAACTAAATACATTCTTAATGCATCTGAACCACATCTATCTATAATTTCAGTAACATCCACAGTATTGCCTTTAGATTTAGACATTTTATTTCCATCAGCACCTTGAATCATACCTTGATTAAACATTTTAATTGCAGGCTCATCAAAGTTTAATAAACCTAAATCTCTTAAAAATTTAGTGTAAAATCGAACATAAATTAAATGCATACAAGCATGTTCTTTACCACCAATGTACAAATCAATAGGATTCCAATAATTTACCTTTTCTTTGTCAAAAATTTCATTTGAATTATTTGCATCAGCGTATCTTAAATTGTACCATGAAGAATTAACGAAAGTATCCATAGTATCTGTTTCACGTTTTGCATCGGAATTACATTTAGGACATTTAACATTAACAAAACTTTCTGAAGTTGTTAAAGGATTACCTTCTCCAAATTTAACATCCATAGGTAAAGTAATTGGAAGATTTTCATCAAGAACTTCTCCACATTTTTCACAATAAATAATTGGAATAGGTGTTCCCCAATATCTTTGACGAGAAATTAACCAATCCCTTAATTTGAAATTTACAGTTTTATTTCCTTTGTTTATTTTTTCAAGTTCTTTTGTGATTTCTTCTTTAGCTTTGATATTATCTAAACCATCAAACTTTCCAGAATTAATTAAAATACCAGAATCAGTATAAGCCATTTTCGGCTCTTCAATATTCGGCTTTCCATTTGCAGTAATTACAACTTTCATTGGAATGTTATATTTTTTTGCAAATTCAAAATCTCTTTGATCATGTGCTGGAACAGCCATAACCATACCACAACCATAATCAGCTAAAACAAAATTACCTGCAAATACAGGAACCTGTTCACCAGTTATCGGATGCACAGCATAGCTTCCAGTAAATATTCCTTCTTTTTCTAATTGGTCAATTTCTTCTTCAGAAACAGAAGTTAATTTTTGAACAAATTCTTCAACTTTGTTTTTATTTTCTTTTGTAACTAAATCCATTAAACGAGTATGTTGAGCAGAAACGACTAAAAATGTTACGCCCATTAAAGTATCAGGACGAGTTGTGAAAACTTTCCAATCTTCATTATTAATTCTAAATACAACTTCACTACCATAACTTTTTCCAATCCAATTCTTTTGTAATTTCTTAACCAACTCAGGCCATTCTTGAATTTTTTCTTGATTATTAAGTTCTTCAGCATACTGAGTTGTTTTAAAATACCATTGAGTTAAATGTTTAATTTCAACAGAAGTATTTTCATGTCTCCAACATTTTCCATTTTGAACTTGTTCATTTGCCAAAACAGTATTACATTTAGGACACCAATTAATAGGGGATTTTTTTCTGTAAGCCAAACCTTTTTTGTACATCTCACAAAAAATCCATTGATCCCATTTGTAAAATTCAGGAGTGCTAGTAATTACCATTCGACTCCAATCAAACGTTAAACCTAATCTTTTTTGTTGTAAGATAAAATTTTTTATTGATTTTTGAGTGTATTTATCTGGATGAGTTCCTTCTTTTATGGCAGCATTTTCAGCAGGCAAACCAAAGGAATCATATCCCATAGGATGTAAAACATTAAAACCATTCATTAATTTAAACCTAGCAATAGCGTCACCAATGGTGTAATTGAATGCATGACCAACGTGAAGGCCTGAACCAGAAGGATAAGGAAACATTTCTAAAACATAAAATTTAGGTTTTTCATTCTTTTCAACTTCGAATAGTTTGCTTTCTTCCCATTTTTTTTGCCATTTAGACTCGATGTTTTTGATTTCCATTATCTTTTGAATATATTTTTAATATATAAATGTGATTGCTAGGTACTCTCGTAACCAGACTCATTACATTCGTAGGTTACTC
>CAZCGV010000037.1:0-5929 GCA_964498515.1 uncultured Methanosarcinales archaeon | reverse complement strand
AAATGTGATTGCTAGGTACTCTCGTAACCAGACTCATTACATTCGTAGGTTACTCTCGTAACCATACTCATTACATTCGTAGGTTACTCTCGTAACCATACTCATTACATTCGTAGGTTACTCTCGTAACCTTTAAAAATAAAAGCCCTTTCTCAAAGAATAGTTACATTTAAAGACCTGTGGTGGGGTTAGTGTAATCTGGTTAGCACAGAAGACTGTGGATCTTCTAGTCTGGGTTCAAATCCCAGGCCCTGCCCCATTAGTAACCTTTATAAATAAACCATTATTCTCCATAATATAAATCCGAGTTAACGCGTTTAGGATGAAAAGTATTTCTTTCTGCGTTTAAACTTGCGGTTGCTAGAATTTTTACATAGAATTTTGGCGAAAAAACAAATATGTGATATATATGGTTGAATTTAGACACATTGTACGGGTAATGAACACCGACTTAAAAGGAGAAAAACCTTTATACCTTGGATTACAAAAAATAAAAGGCGTTGGTGAAATGTTTGCGTTAGCAGTTTGTAAACTTGCTAAAGTAAATGAAAGCGTAAAGACTGGAGACATATCTGATAAGGATGTTGAACAACTTGAAAAAGTTTTAAAAGATCCTATTAAAGCAGGTATTCCTACATATTTCTTGAATCGTCAAAAAGATTATGAAACTGGCGAAGATTTGCATTTATACACGGCAGATTTAGACTGGACTAAAGATTCAGACATAAAACGACAAAAGATGATTAAATCTTATAAAGGTTTAAGACATCAATGGAAACTGCCAGTAAGAGGACAAAGAACAGGATCAAACTTCCGTCCAAATAAAGGAAAAAGCACAGTAGCTAAGAAAAAATCTACTGTGAGAAAATAGGTGACTAAAAATGGGAGATCCGAAAAAAATTAGAAAAAAATATACTTCGCCAAGACATCCTTGGATTAAAGCTAAAATTGAATCTGAAAAATTAATTCGTTTAGAGTTTGGAACAGCTAATAAAAGAGAAATTTGGAAGATGGAAACTCTTTTGAAGAATTTCAAAACACAAGCTAAAAATTTAATCATTTTAAGAACAAAGCAAGCTCAAATTGAAACTGAACATTTATTCAGACGAGTAAAAGATTTAGGTTTGATAAATGGTGAAGTTAACTTCGATAGTATTTTAGGTTTGACACTTAACGACCTTATGGCGCGTAGATTACAAACTTTAGTTTTTAAAAAAGGTTTAGCTAGAACTGTAAAACAAGCAAGACAATTTATTGTTCACCAACACGTTTTGGTTGAAGGTAAAAAAATAACTTCACCATCTTATTTGGTTTCAGTTAAAGAAGAATCTACAATTGAATTTACAACTAAATCACCTTTGTACGATATAAATCATCCAGAAAGAGCAATGTCGCAAGAAGATTTGGAAGCTAAACAAGAAGCAGAAATAGAATCTAAAAAATCAGCAAAGAAAAAACCAGCTAAAATAAAAGATATTTTAGTTGATGATGGTTCCGATTTGGAAGATGAAGAAGATGTTCCAGTTGTTGAAACTGAAAAAGTTCCTGTGATTGACAAAAAAGAAAATTTAGATGCTAAAGAAGAAATAGTTGAAAAAAAGGAAGAATCTAAAGGTGATGAAAAATGAATGCAGTACCAAGAAGAACACATAATGACAATATCCGATGGGGAGTTGTACACATTTATGCATCTTATAACAACACAATATTACATGTTACAGATATAACTGGAACAGAAACAATTGGATTGGCTTCAGGAGGTCAAGTTGTAAAATCAGACAGATTAGAATCTTCTCCTACAGCAGCAATGACTGCAGCAAAAAAAGTTGCTGAAATTGCTAAGGAAAAAGGTTTAACTGGACTACACATTAAAGTTAGAGCTCCCGGTGGTCATAACGGACCAATGAATCCAGGTCCTGGTTCTCAAGCAGCAGTTAGAGCGCTTTCAAGAATGGGTATAAGAATCGGATTTATTGAAGATGTCACACCAATTCCACACGGTGGATGTAGAAAGAAAGGCGGTCGTAGAGGACGTCGTGTTTAATTGAGGTTTAAAAAATGAAACTAAATATAACTGAACAAAAAGAAGATTCAATTTCTTTTGTTCTTAAAGATGTCACACCAGCATATGCAAACACATTAAGAAGATTAATGATGTCGGAGACGCCAACTATGGCCATTGAAGATGTCACTTTTTTTAAAAACGATTCAGTGTTGTATGATGAAATTTTAGCTCATCGTTTAGGATTGGTTGTTTTAAAAACTGATTTAAAATCTTATAATATGCAAAGCGTATGTTCCTGTAAAGGAGCTGGTTGTGCTCAATGTCAATTAAAACTAACTATGGATGTTGAAGGTCCAAGAACAGTTTATGCAAAAGATTTAGTTTCATCAGATCCGAAAGTAGTTCCAGTTCATCCAAATACTGTCTTAACAAAATTATTGGAAGGACAAAAATTAAAATTTGAAGCAGTAGCTATATTAGGAATTGGAAAAGAACACACTAAATGGAACCCTGGTTTAATTTGGTATTATCATGAACCAACAATAAAAGTTAATTGTAAAGGTAAAAAATTCGAGACTGTAAAAAACCAATTTCCTCCGCAAGTATTTAATAAAAAAGGAGAAATTGACGCAGAATTAATTAATTCACCACAATTACTTGATGCTTGTTCAGATATAGATCCAGAAGTAGTTTCAATAACGTTTGATAAAAATTCATTTATTTTTAAAGTTGAATCGTTTGGAGCACTAACTCCAAAAGAAATTGTGCAAATTGCAACGGATACATTTGATAAACAATTAGATTCATTTGCAAAATTAATTAAAGAAATTTAATCATTAAAGCGGAAGCCCATCCATTTCACGCGGAAGTGCCGGAGTGGTCAAACGGGCTTGGTTGAGGGCCAAGTGGCTTAGTGTCTGCGCGTGTTCGAACCACGTCTTCCGCATTACAATCAAGTCAACATCTTTGTTGGCGAAGATGCAAAGAAATTTGCATTTGTGTCCCAAAAGGACAAATAAAAAAATGAGGGAAGAATCCCATGAAAGGTATAAAAAACAATCAGTTGGCGCGAGTAATAGTTGATTTGAAAACGCTAGCAATAGAAAAAAAAGTGCCGCTATGGAAAAGAATAGCAACTGTGTTAGAAGCACCTCTAAGTAATAGGCCTGAAGTAAATATATTCAAGCTACAAAAACACTTAGAAGATGGAGACACAGTAATTGTTCCTGGAAAAGTTTTAGGTACTGGCGATCTTACAAAGAAGATAAATGTTGTTGCATTATCTTTGTCTGAAACTGCAAAGCAAAAAATAATTGATGCTAAAGGCAGCATAATGACTATTGAGGAATTAATGAGTAAAAATCCTCAAGGAAAAAAAGTTAGAATTATGGGGTAAAAAGATGATAATCATAGACGCAACAAATTTAATCCTTGGACGAATGGCAACATATGCAGCTAAACAAGCTTTAATGGGACAAGATGTTCGAATTGTAAATGTTGAAAAAGCAGTAATATCTGGAACTAGAGCGAAAGTTATAGCAAAGATACATACAGATATGCTTAGAGGAACTCCTGCAAAAGGACCTTTTATTACAAGACAACCGGATAGATATGTTCGAAGAGTTGTGAGAGGAATGCTTCCGTACAAACAACCAAAAGGAGCAGAAGCTTACAAAAGGGTACTTTGTTATAAAGGACTTCCTACAGAATTTAAAGAGATAATTCCTTTAGACTTAAAAGATTGCTCTGCAAGTAAACTGACAACGCTAAAATATGTTACTGTTGAAGAAGCATTGAAATTTAGTTAGGTGAAATTCATGAAATCAATAGTTGAAAGTGGAAAAAGAAAAAGTGCGATTGCAAGAGCAAGCATAAAAAAAGGTACAGGCAAAATTAAAATAAATAAAATAGACGTATCTGTTTATGAGCCTGAAATCTCGCGTTTAAAAATACAAGAACCTCTTATTGTTGCAGGAAAATTTATAGATAAATATGATATTTCTGTAACGATGAATGGTGGTGGAATCGCAGGTCAAACTGCAGCAGCTAGATTAGCAATTGCAAGAGGCTTAGTTGAGGTTGAACCTAAATTGAAAGAAGTATTTTTAGAATACGACAGACAATTACTTGTAGCAGACATTAGAAGAAAAGAATCAAGTAAACCAAATTGTCATGGACATGCTCGTTCAAAAAGACAAAAATCCTACCGTTAGTTCGGTATTTTTATTTAATTTTTTATTAAGAGGCCAATAAAATGATAATTCCAATAAGATGCGTAAGTTGTGGCAAACCAATAGGTCACCTTTGGGAAGAATTCAAACGAAGAGTTCAAGACAAAGGAGAAAATCGAAAACAAGTGCTTGATGAATTAGGTGTAGAACGATATTGTTGTAGAACTATGTTCATGGGACATGTAGATTTAATTGACACTGCTGCTAATTTCAAAAAGTGTTAAATTTTTTATTTTCATATGGTAAAAGGAAGACCTGTAAAAAGTGTTGTTAGAGACCGATTAATAGAAATATTATTTGTAATTGGAAAAGATACTGCTTACAATCTTCACAAACATTATGTTTCAATATTTGGTAAGTGTTCTCAAAGAAATATTTATTATCAACTTCAAAAAGGAAAAGATTTAGATTTATTTCAAATTGAAGAAATAGTTGATGAAAAAGGTAGTTTTTCTTGGGGGGAAACTGCTAGGAAAGTTTATTTTAAACTTGGTAAAGAAGCAAAACCTCAATTAGATTTAGAAGTTAGAAATTATTTTAAGAAAAAGTAATTTTATATATATGTTCTTCTAAATTAAAACATGTTACGTAAAATTACAGATGCGGATCTAAAAGGCAAAAAAGTTTTTATTCGTTGCGATTTTAATGTTCCGATATCTAAAGGAAAAATTCTTGATGAATTTAGAATAATTTCTGCTTTGAAAACAATAAAATACGTTCTTAAAAAAGGAGCTAAACAAATAATCTTAGCAAGTCACTTAGGAAGGCCTGAAGGAGTCGATTTAACTTATTCTTTGAAACCGTTGGTTGGTCGATTAGAAAAATTGATTGGGAAAAAAATTGCTTTTAATGAATTAAATTCAACTAATAAAATAATTCTTATTGAAAATCTAAGATTTGATGCCGGAGAACAAAAAGGATCCAAATCTTTTGCTTTAAAACTATCCAAACTTGCAGATGTTTATATTAACGATGCGTTTGGAACATCACATAGAAAAGATGCTTCAGTTTATGTTCTTCCTAAATTACTGCCATCTTATGCAGGATTCTTAGTTATACAAGAATTAGAAAATTTAAATATTAAAAATATGAAGAAACCAATTGTGGCAATATTTGGAGCTGCAAAAATAAAAGATAAATTACCTTTGCTGAAGAAATTGTTAATAAATGTTGATAAAGTTATTTTAGCAGGTGCAAGTGAATTCACATTCTTTAAATCATTTGGTTTAGATGTTGGTAAATCTTTATATGAAGAAGAATTAATTAAAGAAGCAAAAAGACTTTTTAAAAAATATTCAACCAAAATGATTTTTCCATTAGATTTTAATGGAGAAATTGATGAACATAGAACTTTAATTGGAATTCCTTTTGATCAAATTCCTAAATCAATGTATTGCTATGATGTTGGAAAAAAATCTGTGAAATTATTCAAAGTTGTTTTAAAAGATGCTAGCACAATAATTTGGAACGGTCCTTTAGGAATGTTTGAGAAAAAGCCTTATGATAAATCAACTAATGATTTAGGAAAATTTGTTTCTGGGTTGAAAGCGAAAACAATAATTTGTGGTGGAGATACTGTTTCTGCTCTTAAGAAGTATAAATTCAGTTACGTTTCAACAGGCGGTGGAGCGAGTCTAAATCTGCTAGCGGGTGATCGGTTACCAGGTGTTGAAGTTTTGATGAAGTGAAAAAT
>CAZCGV010000036.1:0-8065 GCA_964498515.1 uncultured Methanosarcinales archaeon | reverse complement strand
ACAGATGAAGGATTCACAAGAATAATTTCCAGAAAAAAAGGAATAAAAGAAGATACATTCACATTATCATATAGATGTTTGGATCCAAGCATAATCGCAAAAGAAGTTTTAACTGAATCAAATACAGTCATATTGATGAGTGGAACTTTAACGCCTACCGACATGTATTCAAAATTATTAGGATTTGACGAATCTAAAACAGAACAAATCGAATTTCCATCTCCTTTTCCACATAAAAACAGATTAAATTTAATCATTGCAAAAACTTCCACAAAATACGCAACAAGAAACGATGCACAATTCCAAGAAATTGCAAAAACATTAGTTCAAGTAATAAATGCAACACCTGGAAATTCAGCAATATTCTTTCCTAGTTACTTTCTAAGAGATCAAATATATGAATTCATGTCCGGAGTTGAAAAAACAATATTCAAAGAAGAAGCAGAAATGAATAGAGGCGAAAAAGAAGAAGTAATAAAGAAATTTAAAGGCTATAAAAAAACAGGAGCAACATTACTTGCAGTTATAGGAGGAAGTTTCGGAGAGGGAATAGACTTACCCGGAGACGAATTAAAAACTGTAGTGATCGTAGGACTGCCATTAACAAAACCTGATTTAGAAACAGACGCGTTAATAAAATATTACGATGAAAAGTTTGGAAAAGGTTGGGATTATGGTTACGTTTTTCCCGCTTTCAACAAAGTAATACAAAGTGCAGGAAGATGCATTCGAAGTGAAACTGATAAAGGTGTAATAATATTCTTAGATGAAAGATATGCTTGGAAAAATTATTCCAGATGTTTTCCTCAAAGTTGGCAAATGGAAATAAGTGTGGATAATTACGAACAAAAAATCAAAGAATTCTTTAAAAATAATAAATAGTGTATAAAAATGTTATGAGAAATCGAAATTTTCTGTGACGCTAAAAGAGTTTTAAACAACTTACTTGATTCCTATAAAATAAGGTTTTTCATGAAGTTTTCTTAAATTTTCGCTTTCTTGTTCATCAAGTTTATTCATTGTCTTTTTAGCAATATTTAAATTTCTTCTAAATACTTTTTTCCCTTCCAAAGAGCTCATCCATTCAACAGCGTTTTTTATTTTAATTTCTTCTTCTTTTGTTAAAGGATGTTTAGATCCGTTTGATTGGTAACTCGATTCTTCGTGCTTTTGCATGTAATTGAGGGTTGGTTGATACATTTTATGATTCAAAGAATAACAAATATATAAATCTTTGGATTCAGTATTACTCTACACCGTCTCCTGTATTCTGAATTCCGCTCTCAGACCAGTCCCAGACTGTTATCTTCTACTTTACTAGAAATCTTACCTGTTAAATTATGTTGAGGTGTATTTGGATTTTCAGAATCATACCTTCTAAATTGTACCGTAATATCAAAAGTTTCTCGTTTCCCAATGTTTAAATTGGCTTCATCCACATTCAAAGTAATTTTACCAATGTGTCCTGCAGGAATTTCATACAGAGAGGTATCCGTCAAAATCCTATCTCCTGTAATTGAAGTGATTTGAATCTCTTGTTCAAAGTTATTTCTAAATCTTAAAACCACAATGTGTTCAAGACTGTCAGTACCAATAAACCAATCTGCACATTTTAATTGCTCACCAAATTCACAAGCATCAGGCAAATATTTTTGAGGATTAAAGGCATCAAAATAAGTTAAAGTACCAATAGCTCCAAGAATAACTATAAATGCCCAAGAATAAGTAACTAAATACTCTATTGCAGCCTGTGATTTCTTAGAAACTATCTTTTTCACCTCTAACAGAGATTAAAGAACTGCTTCTATTTAAATTTAACTACAATTTTTTAATCAAAACTTCATTAGGTTTGACTGATACTTGATATTCGACTTCTTCCTTCAATTTAGCACATTTAGTTATAGTTTCAGAAAGTAAAACTCTTTTTGCTCTAAAATCCAAATTAGTTACAAAATGAAATTCATTTTCAGGCTTATCCAAAGAAGACATAATGTCTTTCATACCAGTATCTATATCTTTATTTTTTAATTTTTTAGTTTGAGAAAATAAATAATTTGCAATTTTTTCAGCTACATTTATTCCAGAATACTTTGTTACTCCTTGAAGACCTGGACTCACATTAACTTCTATAACTAAAGGCCCTTTATGAGAACAAAGCAAAATATCTACGCCACAAATTTGAGCACCAACTGCTTTTGCTGCTTTAATTGCTAATCTCTTCGTTTCATCATCTAACTCAATTTGAGCACCAGACCCTCCTTGATGAATGTTTGAACGAATTTCATTTTTTGCTGCTTCTCTTTGATATGCTGCAACAACTTCCTCGCCAATAACGATAACTCTAATATCTTTTCCATCCGTATCCACGAATTCTTGTATTATGAACGGTTGTCTTAACGAAGACAAAGCATCCATTATTGAAGACGCTGAAGGAAATGATTCTGCAACTAAAACTCCTTTACCTTGAGTTCCGTTAGGGAATTTCATAATTATAGGATAATTAACTTGACCAAAAATAGATCTTGCCGCTGCAGTTGTTGCAGCCACATAAGTTCTAGGCATAGGTATATTATTTTTTTGAAGAGCCAATTGAGTTAATAATTTATCGTGTGCAACAGTGTATGCGTCAGCTTTAATAGGCATAAATACACTTTCAGGCATAATTACAGTTAAAGAATTAAGTAAATTGGCATAACGGAAAGAACCTAAAGTATGAACACAATCGTATTCAGGAAGATGTTTACCTCCGTATAATATTTCTGCTTTATTTCCACTAAAGTTTATTTCAACATCTCTAATATTAATGTGATCCACTTCATCAAATAATTTTTTCATCTCTTCAATAATTAAATTACTTGAAGTACTTCCTAAACTTATAACTGCTGCCTTCATTTCTTCACCTTTTTCTTGTTAGGGTCTATTAAAAATCCATGTTTTAAAATATCTCTACCAATTAAAACAGGATATTTCATATGCGTTCTATTTGCAATAGTAAATTCCTCTGAAAATTTTGTATCTGATAGAACAATATTAACTTTCATGACGGGTCTTTTAGATTTTCCTTCTGCACTACGTATAATCATCTCTTTAATAATTGGACCGAGCCCAAATTCTTCAACTAAATCTTTATCTATAGAACTCCTTGATGCACCAGTATCAATTCGTGCAGAAAATTTTTTCAATCCTTTTTTGGTTTCCAAATACACTTCTTCAACCAAACCCAAAATAATTTTCTCAGACATCTAACGTAGCAAGAAAAGTTAGTTTATAAACCTTTGGGGAAATAGTTACCGACATAAATAAGTTATATTCTCACAAAATAAAGACTCACACAATCGCTTCCTCATTTTTCAAGAATAGGGGGCTTTTGTCGTTAACTAAAAATAAAACTAAAGACAAGCTAAATCGCTTGTATTTATTTTCTCATTACCATTATCAAAAGAATAACGGAAAACCTTTTCTAGATTACTTAAAAAAGAACGAGTATTTCGTTTAGATTTTTCAAAAAGAGTAATGATTAAATCATCAGAAATTATTCCTTCAGTAGAAATTCTACTTTTAACGATTTCAATAGCATCTTTAGGAGTCAAATCTTTTAATTTAATTAAATTTTTACTCATTTTCTTCTTTAAAGAGTCGCTTAGATTCGTTTTTGCAAAGGAAACATCTGCAAATAAAACTGAAAAAATATTTTTAGACTTTATAAATTTCTCAATTTGTTCGCAATCTTTTTGATTTATTTTACTAACTTCATCAATGATTAAAATGACTTTCTTAGCTTTCAATCCAAACAATTTTCCAAAACCACTATTGACCTCTTTTAATAATTTCTCATAATCTAATGCTCGATCACTTTTATTACGACTAATGTGAATTATTTTATTGTGATTAACAAATTCATTTATAACATATCTAATTATCGTAGATTTTCCTTTACCGAATTCAGCTTCAAGAAAACAAACTTCTCCCTTTGCTAATTTTTTAATCAAAGAATCTACTTCCGCATCATATCCTACAACTTCATCATTAAAAAAAGCAGGTTTAATACTAAATGGATTTTCAACATAACCTAATTTTTTATACCAAAGTTCCGTTTTCATTTTTTCACCTTTTTAGGTTTTTTAGAAGTGTTATTTTTTTTCTTTTTTGGTTGAGTTTTAACTTTTTCTTTATTTTCCTTTTCAAATTTTGAGCCACATTCAGGACAAACAGCTTCATCAAATGAAACTATTGCACCACAAACAGAGCAGAAAACATCTTTGTAAGGATTACGATAATAATTTCCAACCTTAACGATTGTTGTACCATCTTCATCAATTAAAGATTCATCAACATACTTCATAATATTAAATTCTTGTTTTAAATTTTTAAAATGTTCTGACGTTAATTTTTCTGTACCTTCTTCAACCATTTTTGCTGCGGCAAGTTCAGAATAAATTAATAAATCTTTTAAATTATTACCATACTTTTGATAAACTTCAATAACTAAATCACTAGGAAAAAAAGATTGACCATCTTCAAATTCAAGTCTTTCTAAAATTAAAGCTTTAACATCATCATTAGATAACGATCTCAAAGAAATAACTTTGTTCCCAATTCTATGATTAATACAATCAGGTAAATTAGAATTCTTAAAAGAATCTCCTGCAAAAACAACAGATCTTAAATTATTATGATCGAAAAAGAATTTTAATCTCTCAAGATTAACTGGGGATAAATTTTCAACATTATCTACAAGTAAAATCATTTCTTGCGGAAGTTTAGAAAACATTTTTCCAAACAAACCATTTTTACGAATTAATAATTCCTCAATATCTAAATTTTTCTTTAATTTATTAGAATCAACATAAATGATTCTTCCAGGAAACTCATCAATTATCGCTTTTAAAAATCTAGTTCTTCCATTACCTTTTTCACACTGAACAAATACCATCGAACCAGTATGAAGAAAATACAAAGCATCTTGAAGTTCTTTTTCTCTACCAATTAAAGATGTTTTTTCCTTTAACGGTTTTATTGTAAACGGACTATAATTATAACCAAATGATTCAAACCACATTTTAACACACTCCTTAGTATATTTAGCAGAAAAGGCTATTATTTAAAGTTTTGCTTCTCTCCAGTGAAAATTGATTGTAACTATGGTTAAATTGTTATAAAGAAGTAATAAATTCTTCTTAAAATTAAATAATTTTTAATTAATTTATCTAAAGAAGTCCTTTCCTTAAACTGTGAATATATATTGCACTAGAAAAACATAAAATTGCCATTAAAATAAATATCATGTTAAATCCAAAATATTTGGCTATAAATCCACCAATAACTGCACCCGCAGCAATTGAAAAATAATTAATCGATTCCCATGCACCCCATTCGCTTCCTGCTTTATGTTTCGATAAGTGTTTAGAATATAATGCATCAAATGCAGGAGAATAAAATGCTTCTGCAAATCCGATTAACATTTGAACTCCGAATAAAAACCAAATTGAATTGACAAATACATACATTAAGAAACCTATTCCCATTATAGAATAACCCCAAACAACAATTTTAGGATCTTTAGAATCTTTATCAGCATATTTACCTGCAAAAAGAGTAGTTAATCCTGCAGCTAATGCAAAAAAACCTCCCGTCAAACTAGCATCTAAAAGATCACCTCCAATTTTTTCAACATATAAAGCATAAATCGGATACAACATTGCTCCTGCAATTAGAACTAATCCATTTGTAATTAACAAAATTCTTAATGCTTTGTGAAAAGGTTTCTTTTTCATGTATAAAAAAATAAATAAAGAATATATAAATTAAACTAATTAAGATTCATATGCATAAGATAAATCATTATATTCTTGACTATCATAAACACATATCCCCTTTTCATGCCACAAAACAAATTCTTGTATGCCTACGTCAACAACCATTTTGCTACAAATAGTACAATAAGGATGTCCTGCTTTACTAGGAACGTCGTCTTCATCCAAACGTATAAAATATAATCTTGAACCAAACAATTTATCGGAGTTATTGATTAACGCATCCATAATTGCCCTTTGCTCTGCATGAATACAACAAGTTTTATCAGTTACTTTTGGATGATAATCGGATTTAGAATTGCTACAACGTCTTTGTTCCTCATATCCGCCAGGAGGACTATTGTAACCTTCACCAATAATAACTCCATTACTAACAATATTTGCACCGCATTTAGATCTTTCACAAGTCGCCTTTTTTGCAAGTTCTGCAGCTTTAAGAATAAATTCAAGAGCTTCCTTTTCTTCCTCTCCTTTCAAGAATCTCATAAAAAACCTAAATCTATTTGAATTTATAAAATTAACTCAATGCTAACTATTTTGGAGAAAATTAGAAAATAGTTATAACTATTTTAGAAAACTTTCTAATTTAGTATTAATTGTATACAAATATGCGAAACATTTATATATAAGTCGTATTTACATATACTTATGCAATTAACAATAACTGAACTAAAATTGATCTCTAAAATAGCAAACGGAGATAAAAACATCTTAAGTTTAGCTTCAGCTTTGAAATTAAGTAAATCGCAAACATATAGGTGTATTCAAAATTTAAAAAAGAAAGAAATCCTTCAAGATAATTATCAACCAACTAAAAAAACACATATTAATTCATTATTCCAGTTATTGGCTAAATTCCAAAATGTTGCAACTCCTTTATCTGGAACAGGAATTAAAATATTTTCATCAATATTGGAACCTAAAAAAGTTAAAGAAATCGAAAAAGAAACAAATTTACATAAAACAACCATATTAAAAAAAATCAATCAAGGAAGAAAAATGAGTTTAGTAATTATTAAAAACAATAAATATCAACTTAACATAAATCTTTGGACAGATGCAAAAGATTTTTTTTCAGAATTAAAGAAATATGAAGAGTTAATTGATGATAGAATTCCTCTTACTTCAAAAATTTATTTTAAAAATGAAAGTGAGATTTTATTTTCTAATAAAGAAGAAGTCGATGCAAAATTAACTGGTTTTTCAGCATATTCAAATTGCGGAATAAAAATATATCTTAGTACGAACTATTATTTCCTTCCTAAAAAATCTTTAACTAAGAAAGAAATATTCTTACATTCATTGTTAATAACCGAAAAAGAAAATAATATTCAAAATCTTATTTTAATTACCTTGTTTTATTTAAAATATAAAAAAGAATTAAAAACAATTAAACATGAACTAATAGATAACTTGAAAAATGTCTTAAAAGGAGAGAATATAAAAAATTATCCTTCTTTACAGGAAATAAAGGATAGAGCTGAAATGTATGATTTAGAGGTGTAAATTATGATTGAGAATTTTAAACATATTGAAGAATTTTTTAAAGAGTTAAATGCTCATCTTAAAAATAAAATTGAAATTTATGTTATTGGTGGAGCAACATTACTTTATAGAGGAATGAAAACTGCAACTAAAGACATAGATGTTATTGTTCATACTAAAAAAGAATTTCTTGAATTTGAAAACACCCTTAAATCAATAAGTTTCAAAGATAAAATTCCTGATAAAGAATATACACACATGAATCTAAGTCAAATATTTCAAAGAGATGATTTTAGAATTGATTTATTTGAAAAAGAAGTTTGTGGAAAATTTGCATTAACAAAGGAAATGAAAGAAAGATCTGAAAAAATCTTAGATTTAGATAATTTGAAAGTTTTTCTTTGTTCCAATGAAGATATATTTCTTTTTAAAAGTATGACTGAAAGAGAAGGAGATATTGTAGATTGTATAAATATTGCAACTATGCAAAATATTAATTGGAAAGTAATTTTAGAAGAATTACAAAATCAAATAAAACAAAGTAAACAAGATGTTTGGATAACTTGGGTTGGAGAACGTTTTGATATTTTAGAAGAAAGAAGTTTAGATATTCCTATTATGAATGATATCAATAAATTAAGAGACGAATATTTTAATAATTTAGAAAAGAAACTTAATTCAAACAATTTCTTTAAGAATAAAAAAATAAAAATTATTCAGCTTTAGTACTACTTACTTTCAAATCATCATTAATCCATTCAGTTTTA
>CAZCGV010000035.1:6198-8067 GCA_964498515.1 uncultured Methanosarcinales archaeon | reverse complement strand
GTGTGACTGGCTTCGGAAGATTTCCGGATTTTCTCTAGACAATATTTTAAATTAGTTCTCTTAGTATTAGTGCATGTTTATTCAAATTTTAATTTCAATCTTCGCAGGAATTTTATGTGGTGTTTTTACAGGCTTGATTCCGGGCATTCACGTTAATTTAGTTGCTGCAGGAATAACTGCGTTCAGTTTTCAGTTTTCAGCTTTCGGTTTTTCTCCAATTATTTTATCTTGTTTTATTATTTCTTTAGCTTTAACTCATTCTTTTTTAGATTCTATTCCTTCTATTTATCTTGGTGCTCCTGATGAAAGTCAAGCTGTTTCTGCTTTGCCTGCGCATAAATTATTTTTAGAGGGTTTGGGACATAGGGCGTTTATGTATACTTTGGTTGGTTCTCTTTTTGCTTTAATTCTAACACTTCTAATGTTTCCTTTTGGAGTAAAATTTCTTCAACCTATGCAGGATTTGATTTATCCTTATGTGGGTAAAGTTTTATTAGTTATAATTATTTTATTAATTCTCAAATCTGGAAAATATTTTCTTAATTCAATTTTATTTTTGGCGAGTGCGGGGTTGGGTTTTATTGTTTTTGCTTTACCTAATCAAGAACAAATTTTGTTGCCTTTGTTGTCGGGTTTGTTTGGTTTGAGTACTTTAATTATTTCTTTGGAGGGTAATGAAACTGTAAAAGAGCAGAAGATTGAGAAAGATGTTCCTTTAACATTTTCTGATTTGGAGAAAACTGTTCCTCGTGCAACTTTGGTTGGAATTTTGGCTTCTTTTTTGCCTGGTTTTGGTTCTAGTCATGGTGCGATTGTTGCAACATCTACTATGAAGAATCCAGAACCTAAGCATTATTTGCTTTTAACAGGGGGAATTAATACTGTGAATTTTGCTTTTTCAATTATGACTTTGTATGTTTTGGGAAAAGCTAGAAATGGCGCAATATTGGCTGTGGGGGGAATACTCGGCGAGCAGAATTCAGCTTTCAGCATCAGTACAGTTTTGATTTTTGTTTCAGTGTTGTTAATGTGTGGTTCGATTGCTACTTTCTTGGGTATTTTTCTTTCTAAGAAATTTGCGCTTTTTATTTCTAAGATAAATTATAAGAAATTAATTTTGAGCATAATTTATTTTGTAACTTTTGTGGTTTTGTTGTTGAGTGGTTTTCAAGGTATTTTGATATTGATAACCTCTACTGCGTTGGGTTTGTTGGCTAATTTGTATAAAGGTCAAAAGAATATGTTGTTAGGTTGTTTGATTTTACCTGTAATAACTTATTTATGGTAAATCAGAACTAATACGAATTTAACCAATATATCCTAATTCTTGATATTTTTTAAGTTTGCTAACTTTTTTAGATTTAGATTTTAGAGGGTTTTCACTTATGCCTTGTTCTTCTATGTGTTTTAGTTCTTCATCAATTAAGGCGATTTCTTCAATTAATTCTTTTAAATCTAATTTGAATTTATATTTTTTATCTAATAATTCTAATATTTTTTTTGCTTCTTTTAAACCAATATACATTGGATGTCCAAATGTTTCTCCTAATAAAGCAACTGCAGACATTTTTCTTTTCTGTGATAAACCAAGCAATAATCCTGAAACTCCTATGATTGGACCTACTATTCCAAACAGATTTGGATTTGCACCTACTTCTTTAAACTCTTTTATGAATTTTTTATTATTGCCTGTGACGAATATTTGGGGTTCCTCTGGGATTTCATTTAATCCTATTCCACCTAGAGTTATTATATTTTTACAATTAAATTGTTGAAGAATGTCTAGAATTATTTCGCTTAATTCGTAGCTTGCTCTTTCTTCGTTGGGTTGTGCATCTCCTGATAAGAAAATAAAATCTTGTTTTCCAA
>CAZCGV010000035.1:2655-6098 GCA_964498515.1 uncultured Methanosarcinales archaeon | reverse complement strand
ATGCTTAAATATATTTCTATTGAGATGTCGAAGATTTTTCGAGTTCTTTAGCTTGTCGTCTATATTTTGCATATTTATCTTCGGGAGAATATTTTGGTGGTTTATACATCCGTCTTTCGCCACCGCACGAACATGGACTAGTTAAACCGTATGAATTGCAAAGAACACATTTTAATATATTTTGGGACATTTTATTTTTTTCTCTTTATTTCAACTGTTGAATTTGTTTTTTCAAAGCCTTTAGTTAGTATTTCTGAAAGGTCTGCAAATATTTTTTCGGCTTCTTCAAATTCTTGGGTTACGATATTTATGTCGTAATTTCCTGCTCCTGCGTACTTTAGGGATAATTTCTCACTTAATTTCATTGCTTTATCTAATACTTTATGTATTAATTCAATTCCATCACTTTCATATGAGTGTATTGTTGCAGATGCATTAATTATTACTTCTTTAATTTTAATTCTTTCACGAATTAATTTTTCTAAAGGCATAGCAATATCTTTATCCAATCCTGCTTTTTCTAAGGAAGCTTCATTTTCTACTACGTCTTCAAATGCATCATATAATGAATCATAAGTTTTTAATAATATTTTAGAAATTTTCTCAAAAACAACTTCTGGTTTTTCTTTTTTAATATCCGAATATGAAACAATTATATTTTCTGCAATTGTATGTTGTTTTCTTTCTTCAATTTTAGCCCTTCTTTGACTTTCATTTACTCTTCTTAAAGATAAGTCTATGTGCCCTCTTTCTTTATTTATGTTTAGAACTTTACAAACAATTACTTTTCCTTCTTTAACATATTCATTTATGTTTCTAATTCTTCCCGGACTTATTTCGGAAATGTGAATCATTCCTTGTTTGTTTTGATATTCATCTAAGGATACAAATACTGAATGAAAGTGTATTTTAGTTACTGTACAAAATACGCATTCTCCTTCTTCCGGCATTCCTTTTTTTATATATAACATTTGATTTACTCTAAAATTTCAAGAATTTTTGCATTTATTTTTGTTTTTCCACCAGTGGGTACAGCTAATTCTGTTGAACAAACTAGACATTTAATCAAAGATGCACTTTTTCCAAAAATTATTTGTTCGTTTTTACATTTTGGGCATCTAACTTTAATAAATTTTGATTTTGGTTCGTTATTCATTTTATTACCTTTGTTTTTGTATTAATACTTTGACACTTCAGAGTTTTTCACCTTAAAGTTCATTGCCAGTTTTTACGTCTAAAACCAGAGTATTAACCAATTTGAAGGAAACGAAGTTTATTTATAAAGGTTGCCTATGAAATGTGTTTTTATAAAATTTAGATAAGCTTTAAAAACAAGCTTTTATTCTTTAAACATACATTTGAGGTTAAAAATGGTAGAAATTAAATTTCCAGACGGAAAGAGTAAAAAATTTGAAAGTGGCGTAACTGGTTATGACGTGGCTCTTTCAATTAGTGAAGGATTGGCAAGAATAGCTTTAGCTGTTGAAATAGATGGCAAATTAAAAGATCTTCACACCACAATAACCTCTGATGCAAATATTCGTATAATTACGTTTAGAGATCCTGAAGGAGTGGAGATTTTTAGGCACTCGTCTGCACACATATTGGCACAAGCGGTGGAAAAGCTATATCCTGGTTCTAAGGCGACTATAGGTCCTGCTATTGAAAATGGATTTTATTATGATTTTGATAATTTAAACATATCTATTGATGATTTTCCTAAGATTGAGGAAGAGATGAAAAAGATTGTAAAAGAGGATTTAAAACCTCAAAGAATTGAATTTTCATCTAAAAAAGAGGCTAAGAATGCATTTAAAGGAAATTCATATAAATTGGAATTAGTAGATTCTGCTGATGGGGATGTTATTTCGGCATATAAACAAGGAAATTTTATTGATCTTTGTCGTGGTCCTCATGTTCCTTCAACTAAATTTATTAAATCATTTAAGTTGATGAAACTTGCTGGTGCTTATTGGCGAGGAGATTCTAAAAATAAACAATTGACAAGAATCTATGGAACTTCATTTCCTGATTCAAAACTATTGAATGAATATTTGAAATTATTAGAAGAAGCTGAAAAAAGAGATCATAGAAAGATTGGAAAAGAACTTGGTTGGTTTTCATTTCATCAAGAAGCTCCAGGTATGCCCTTTTTTCATGATGGTGGAACTTTTATTTGGAATGAATTAGTTAAGTATATTTCTGAGATTATGATGAAAAGAGATTATGAGATAAATAAAACTCCAATCATTTTAAATAAATCTTTATGGTTACAATCAGGTCATTGGGATCATTATGCAAACAACATGTATTTTACTAAAATAGATGAACAAGATTATGCTGTTAAGCCTATGAATTGTCCTGGAAATATTTTGGTTTTCAAAAATAATATATATTCTTATAGGGATTTGCCTCTTCGTGCTGGAGAATTTGGTTTAGTACATAGGCATGAGTTGTCTGGTGTTTTATCTGGTTTGTTTAGAGTGAGATGTTTTACTCAAGATGATGCACATGTTTTTTGTACTAGGGAACAAATAAAAGATGAAGTTGTTGATCTTTTGGATTTCGTTAATGAGGTGTATTCTAAATTTGGATTTGAATATTTTATGGAACTATCTACTCGTCCTGAAAAAGCTATGGGCGATTCTAAATTATGGGATTTAGCAGAAAATACTTTGAAGGAAGTTTTAGAAGATTCTGGAAGAGACTATAAAATTAATGAAGGCGATGGTGCATTCTATGGTCCTAAAATTGATTTTCATTTAAAGGATGCAATTGGAAGAGAATGGCAATGTGCTACAATTCAATTAGATTTTCAAATGCCTGAAAAATTTGATTTGACTTATGAGGGTGCAGATGGTCAAAAACATAGGCCAGTTATGTTGCATAGAACTATTCTTGGTAGTGTAGAAAGATTTTTGGGTGTGTTGATTGAACACTTTGCTGGAAAGCTTCCTGCTTGGTTAAATCCAAATCAAGTTTCAATTTTACCTATTGCAGACAGACATATACATTATTCTAATCAGTTGAAAAAAGAATTAAAAGAACTTGGCGTTAGAGCAACAATAGATTCTCGAAGTGAGACTATAAATAAAAAGGTTAGAGATGCTCAGTTAAATCAATTTAATTATATTTTAGTTGTTGGTGACAAAGAAATAGAAAATGAAAGTGTTACTGTAAGGACTAGAAATAATGAAATTCTTGGAAGCAAGAATAAGAAAGAATTTATTTCTGAAGTTGTAAAAGAAATAAAAGAAAGAAAATAATTTTATTTTTTTGTTTTTCCATAAGTTTTTGTTTCTATGTCAATATATTTTGAATGGATACTTGTTTTAAATTCTTTTCTTGTTGAGAAATTTATAGATACAAAATATACTGCTAATATCGTTATTAACATTCCTGAGATTGATGTGATTTTGTTTTGAGGGGATTCTTGGAAATAT
>CAZCGV010000035.1:0-2555 GCA_964498515.1 uncultured Methanosarcinales archaeon | reverse complement strand
TTGTTTTGAGGGGATTCTTGGAAATATTCTATTGCGGCTTTTGTTGGATTGATTAATATTGAGTCTAAAAAGGATTCAGTCAGTGTGTCGGGTTTATCCTCTTGGTAATCATCATTATCTGATGACCCTGAAGAAGACGGCGTGCTGGAATCGGAAGGCGTGCTGCTTGGCAGTCTTTCTTCTGGTTCTTCTGGCGTTGGATATCCTTCCGTGGGAGGAACATAATTACAATCCCTACTTGTTTCAAAAGAAGAAGTTAATTTTGAATCACAAAAAGCAATATCATTAATATAAAATTCATTGTTTTCTACTTCTAAAGAAGTAAATGAATTTGATTCAATGAGCGTATATACATATGTTCCATCATAGAATTGAACCCCTTTTTCAATATAAGTGGTTTTTCCTAGCGCCGAGGGAACTATTAAAATTAAAAGCAAAATAAAAAATAAATAAAGTTTTTTCATTATTCGCCTAGGGTGTACATAATGCATTACTTACATTTCCGTCTGGACCTACAAGGCAAGTATGAGTTGTGTTCCAATATAACCCTCCACCATTACCTGTATGAATCCAACTTGAATTTAAGGATAAGTTTAAAGTGGATTCTATCTCAACTGGGCCTGCCATTGAAATATTTCCAGATGCATCCATTACGAAACTGTTTCCTTCGTAATTTCCTACACCAATTTTGAATTTTTCAGAATCTGAATAATCTGTACCAACATAATAATTATTAGGGATATTTCCAAACTCTAAAATTGTATCTGCGTTATCAGACCAAATTCCAACATAAGATGTATTTACACCTGAGAAACCAACCCAATTGTGAACGTCATCTAAGGAAAATGATTCTATGTATCCTTCAGACCAAATACCATTTTCTGCTTCTATTGAATAACCAGAACTATATGGATCTTCATATGTTTTTCCTACTGAAAGGTATCCATTCACATAAGTATTATCTGAGATTGTTAAATAATCTGCAGTATCTGCTTGTAAAGTATTTGTCTTTACGTATGTAGACGTTATATATGTTGCGCTTGAAACTACGCCAACTAACAATAAGAAGAATACTAGAAAAGAGTATCTCTTCAAAGAATCATCAAAACTATGTTTATTCATTTTACACCTCAAACACTAAGTATGTGTTTATTTTGGGAGGGATTATTTATAAATATTGTGTTTATAAATGAAAGTGTTTAAAAGGAAAAGTATATAAATGGACTTTTATAAAAGATAGCATTCGAGGTGTTTTTATGGTAAAATTATTTGGACATTACAAACAAAGAAGACGAAGTGCTTCTATGGAATTATCTGTTAATGCTATTGTTATATTAGTTATGGCTATGGCTGTGTTAGGTATTGGATTGGGATTGATTAGAGGTGTTTTGAACTCTGGAAAAGAAAGATTAACTAGTTCACTTGAATCTATGGACTTAACTGAAGTAGCTACTGCTGAAAAACAAATTACAAATACAAATAAAATTGTTCTTAATAGAGCAAAAGAAAATATTATTATGATTGGATTCTATAATGTAAACACTCCTTGTGAAGAAGGATTTAATTTAAATCTTGATTGTGAAGAAGGATTGATAGAAGAACAACAATCCACAGATGTAAAAATTTCTGAAGGAAGTTCTGGAAAACTAGGTGCAATTGTTACACCTGCAAACTCAGGAACATATATGTGTACAGCTCAAGTTTTCTGTGGTGAAGCTGAAAGTTCCGTAGTTGAAGAAACTGCATTTATAGAAGTTAAATCTTAAAATGGTTAAAGCTAAAAAACAATTAACTAGGGCAGAAGAGTTCGACATAATGAAAATTGTGTTGGACAAATTCTTACTCTTAGCAACTTTCATAATTGCTCTTGGATTTTATTTAATCATAGCGACAGAAGAATATTCTCTTGGCTTTTCAGTTATGGCTTCAGGTGCAATTGTAATGATTATTTTTGCAATGATGCTTGTTAAAGAATATCAGTTTTTAGGAAAATGAAATCTAAAAAAGGTTTTGAACTTTCTGTAAATATGATTGTTGTTATGGTTCTAGGTATAACTATACTTGGAATCGGAATTTCTATTTTTTACAATGCGTTTAATAAAACTATAGAGATGAGAGAGAATGTTGATTCTCAAAATCAAAGACAGTTAGAAGCGTTATTAGATGATGGTTCTCCTGTTGTTCTACCTTTTTCTTCTAAGGAAGGGGAGAGAGGAAGTTATGTTGATTTTAATCTTGGGATAAATAATGAGTTGTTGGCGCAGTTTGATTTTAAAGTTACTGTTGAATATTCATATTCTACTGCAAATCCAGACCTTGCAGTAATCTTTGGAAATGAAAATGATTGTGATTCTCAATGTGGTCCTTTATACAATGAAAACGAATTTACTTTACAACATAATGAACACAAATATTTTCCTATAAGAATAATCATTCCAAAGAAAGGAGTTCCTTCTGGACAGTATTTCTTTAACGTCGATGTTGTTTATGATAATTCAACTATTGATGAAACTCCTTACGGTTCAAAACAAGTTATTTCTATTTTAGTTAAATAA
>CAZCGV010000034.1:0-8068 GCA_964498515.1 uncultured Methanosarcinales archaeon | reverse complement strand
CGGGAGGGGGGACCATCCTTTTTTGCACATGGAGGACTCTGGTTTTTCTAAAGTTTAGACACGGGCTTTGTGTCGGCAGAATTCAATTTTCATGTTGTGGGTTATTTTTATAATATTCTCTTCTAATTTCAGACCAAAGATGTTTTGTTTTAAAATGCCCATACCAACCTAACATCATCAAACTGACTCCTATGCCAAGAGAGCATAAGTAAAGATTCATATCTTTATTGGGGGAAGTCGCTATTTCTTTCATTTGGGAATAAATTGAATCACTTTTACTAATTTCTTTTAAAATAATTTGTTCTATATCTTTTTTAGTATCTTTAGAAATCTGAGAAATAGTTAATGCCTCATTACATTTTCTTTGTTCACTAATATGTTGATTATATTCTTCATTATATTTAAAATATTGTTTATCTAAAATAATATACTTTGTGAAAGAAGAACTAATTGTTAACGCCATTCCTAAAACTAAAATAATGTGTGAAGTTCCATTTAATATGTTTAATACATTGTATTTTTTCTGTATTTTAGGGGGATATTCCATAAAAATACAAATATTTATATAATATATAATGAATTGTTGTTTTATGGCGACAACAAATATGTTAAATTACTTGGATATTGATGAAAGGCAATATTCCATATACAAGTACTTATTAAAAAATCCTAAACAAACTGCAAATTTAATTGCAAAAGGAACAAAAATTAACAGAACCGTCACATATGATATGTTAGATAAATTAATTGAAAAAGGGTTAGTAAATTATGTGTTGATAAAGAATACAAAACATTTTACAGCCTCAAATCCTGAATTATTAAAAGATATTTTAAAAGAAAAAGAAGATCAATTAAACAAAGTTATTCCTGAATTAAAATCATTATCTCCTGAAAAACAGAATTCAACAAATATGGAAATTTATGAAGGCATAAATGGAGGAATAACTGTTATCAAAGATATATTAAATACAAATAAAGACTATGTTTGTTTCGGTGATGAAGGAAATTTCTCTCAAATTTTAAAAGGTTTGTTATCAAAAAAACTAGTTAACGAATTAAATAAAAAAAAATTGAATGAAAGAATTTTAACTAAAAAAGGAGTTAAATTAATTGAACCTTCCAAATATACTCAAATAAGATATTTATCCAAAAATACTTCTTTCCCAACAATGACAATTGTTTATGGAAAGAAAGTAGCAATAGTTCTTTACGAGAAACCACAAAAAATTATAGTTATTGAGTCTGAAGATTTGGCTTTAACATATAGAAGTATTTTTGAAGAATTATGGTCAATTGCAAATAAATGTAATACATCTTCCGAGCACAACATATAAGTAATGCCGAAGGTGCAATTGATGTGAAAAAACTTGAAAAATATACAAGTCCCTCTAGCAGAACTTTCACCACTTTCTTTTATTCATCGCAAGTCTTGTAAGATTTCAATTCATATATTATAAGAGCTCTGGTTGTGCTCTCATGCTGTCATTGTCGGGAGGGGGGATTTATATAATTTCGTCGGAATATGTAATACATTTCGCCGAATTCTTTCTTCTTAGCCTTTGTGTGGCTAGTTTTGATTTTCTTGTTCTTTAATTATTTTTTTGAGTTTTTCTATGACTTCTGTTAGTGTTTTACAATTGTAAGTTGTTAGAAGTCTTTCTTTTTCTTGCTCAAATATTCTTTCATCAAATATGTCCATAATATCACCGCGGACGAGACAGATTTTTGGATTTTAAAAAGAGAGTGGTACACGAAAAGATATTTTTGAGTAGACAATAGTAGATCATATTTATAAATAAGGCCATATTTGATTTTCATATGGCTTCCACTATTGAACGTAGCTTTGATGATGAAGGAAATGTGATTGTTAAAATAGTTAATGAAAGTAAAGCTAAACGAAATGAGAAGAAACTTTATGCTATTAACAAAGATAAAACAATCACTATTTATAGAAAAGGAATTAATACCACGCCTGATTATGAAATTATTTTTGAAGGTTTTGAGGAAATTCCTAAACCTTTTTCTGAAAAATCAAATAACGATGATGGAACGTTATACTCTTTATATTCTCATGCTAAAAAACACGGTTTTAATAAATTAATAATCTCTTCAACTCAAGAAAATAAAAATGATAATGATAAATTAATTATTGCTTATTCAGATTACCTACAACTTCTTGAAAAAAATAAAGAGTATAAAAATAAGGTTTCTACTTTTCGTCAAAGGGAACGTTCCAAGTTTTTAAAGAGTGTTTTTCCAAAAATATTCTCTGGTTTAACGACATCATTTCCCTCCATTTCAGAATATCTTTCTAAAGAAATAATTGATAAGGAAGTATTAAAACGATTAAATTATGAAAAATTAAAAAGTCTTTTTAAGATTAGCTCCGAAGTTGTTTACGAAAAGTTTGGAAAAAATATTCAAGATTACCAAAAAGAAGTTACTGTTATTGCAAACATTCCTGCCATAAAAGAAGCTGCTTCAAAATTAGAAAAATTAATGAATAACAAAAATAAAAAGGAAATAGATTATAATTCTTTTTTAATTGAAACTTTTCCTCTATTAAGATTTGATTATGTTCATATAGAACGAGAATTGAACGTTATATGTGGAGGTACAAAAAAGACGGATTTTTTTATGATAAATTCAGAAGGTTTTGTTGATGTTTTTGAAATAAAAACCCCTAAATTGAAAATGTTAAAGTACGATAAATCTCATGATAATTATCATTGGTCTGATGAAGCATCCAAAGCCATAGCACAATTAGAAAAATATTTGCATTATGTAGAAACAAATAAGTTAAATATTAAAGATGGTATTTCTAAAAAACATTCTGATTTATATTTAGAAATCGCACGTCCTAAAGGAATATTAATTATGGGATCAGATAATGAACTAATCACTGCAAATATGAAATTAGATTTTAGATTACTGAGAAGTTCATTAAAAAATATAGAAATTATTACTTATTCGGATTTATTAAGAAGTTTAACTAATTTAGTTAAATGTAATAAACAATCCTCAAATATTCAATGAAATCTTTATAAAGTCATTAACTTTCTTAATTCATGTCCTATCCTTAGAATAAGATTTTTCAAAAAAAATCTGCATAGGTGAAGCCTATGTATTTAAAACGTTAGAACGGAGTTTCGAACTAATGTAACTTTTCAAGAAAAAAAATAATTGGTGTAATCCTTTCGGTTCCCAAGAAAGTAAGGATAGGATTCCTCCTATGATAACATTAACGGAATTAAAAAATATTTTAGATTTAGATGAAAATCTTCTTGATGATTTAGTTAAAAATAGGTCTGCTTATTATTCTTCATTTTATATAGATAAATTAGTAGGGTATAGAAAAATTTGTTCACCTCATAAGAATTTAAAAAAAGTTCAACAAATAATTCTTTCACGAATTTTATATAAAAAATCTGTACATAACAATGCGTTTGGTTTTATTCCTAAAAAATCAATTCAAAATCATGCTAGAAAGCACATTTCACAAAATCTTATTTTGAACATAGATATTCATGATTTTTTCCCTTCAATAACTACTAAAAGAATTTATGGAGTATTCAAAAGTATGAATTATACAAATAAAATAAGTCATATTCTAACAGAATTATGTACTTATGAAGGAATTCTTCCTCAAGGGGCACCCACTAGTCCTTACTTATCTAATTTAATTTGTAGAAGATTGGACTTGAGATTAACAGGTTTAGCAAAAAAGCTTTCATTAGAATACTCTAGATATGCTGATGATATAACTTTTTCAGGAAATCATATAAATAAAAAAACATATTTATTAATAAAAACAATTATTAGAGAAGAGGGATTTAGGATAAATAAATATAAAACTCGCTTTTTAGGTATCAAAAGTCGTCAATCGGTAACTGGATTAATTGTGAACAACAAAGTTTCGTGGGGTCGAAAAAATTATAAAAAACTCAAATCCCAATTATTTAATTTAACTTTTGGCTTACCTCCTGAATTAATATCAGAACAAGATATAAGAAAATACAAAATAAGGTTATTAGGAAAGATATCCATATATAAAAAAGTTGATATATCTAAGTGGTATATTTTGATTAATTTATTTTACAAAATTCCTTGGTTAGGGGCATTGTATTTGAATGAAAAAGATACTTTGAGTTATTTAGTTAATTCTATTCACCTTACATTAGAGGCTTTAAATGGGATTGTAGGTGATGTTTTCAAAATAAAAAAATCTATTTTAGAACAAATAAGTAAGACGACTCAAAATAATAATGCTATATTTAGATTCAATTTACAAAGATTAAATTTATTTTTTGATTCTGTGGAACGTTCTTTAATATATTTTTATAAACATTTAAGTGACTCGGGACAATCTATTTGGAATAATAAAAAACATGAAACAATTAATATGATGTTGAGATTTGGAATAGATAATGATATCGATGTGGTTGTTTTAAGAGATGTAAAAAATTTATCTGCTTATGGACGTCATGATGGAACAAGATTAGGAAACAAATCTTTAGAAGCTAGTTTTAAATATGGATTTATTGAAGAACTTAATAATTATGATGAAGTTTATATGAATGTTCTAAAATCTTATTCTAATATGCTAAAAGAATTATTGGCTTTTTGTCTTGCAAATAAATCCTGATTTTGAAATAATTTTATAATTGGCACTGGACATTCTGCGACAATCTTTATAAAACACTCAAACCTCGTAAATTCTACGGATTTATTCAAATAAACTATATTAAAGGGTGTGATTAAAATAAAGATTGTGAAAAATTTCAACGAATCTAAACCAATTCAATTAATTCATGGAGATTGCATTAAAGTAATGCAACAACTACCTGAAAATTCAGTTGATATGATATTTGCAGATCCACCATATTTCCTCTCAAATGGAGGAATTTCTTGTCAAAATGGACAAATGGTTTCAGTAAATAAAGCAGAATGGGATAAATCCAAAGGTCTTAAAGCAGATTTTCAATTTACAAATGATTGGATAAAAGAAGCAAAACGAATTTTAAAAGAAAATGGCACAATTTGGATTTCTGGCACAATGCATAATATTTATCAAGTAGGTTTTGCCTTACAAATGCACAATTTCAAATTATTAAATGAAATAAGTTGGTTTAAACCAAATGCTCCTCCAAATCTTTCATGTAGATATTTTGCTCATGCACACGAAACTTTGTTATGGGCAAGAAAAAACGCCAAAATTCCTCATTTTTTCAATTATGAAGTAATGAAGCAATGGAATGACAAAATTGCTTCAGAAGGCAAACAAATGCGAAGTGTTTGGAGCATACCTTTTACTCCAAAAGAAGAAAAAAGTCATGGCAGACATCCAACTCAAAAACCAATGGAACTTTTAAAAAGAATAATTTCAGCTTCGACTCAAGAAGGAGCAGTAATATTAGATCCTTTTAATGGCTCAGGAACAACAGGAGTTGTGGCTAAAATGCTAAATAGACAATATATTGGCATAGATCAAGAAAAAGAATTCCTTCAATTAACTGAAAGAAGGCTAAAAAATCAAAGTATTTAAATAATCTTCAAAATGACAAATAATATGGGTGTGGAAATTCCAAAGTTTGTGAAATGGGCAGGTGGTAAAGGACAACTTCTTAGTCAGTTTGAACCTTTATTTCCTACAAAATTTAATACATACATAGAACCTTTTGTAGGTTCAGGAGCAGTTTTCTTTCACATAATTCAAAATTATAAACCCAAAAAAATAATTCTTTCAGATATTAATGAAGAATTAATTAATACTTACAAAATTGTTAAAACAGATGTTGAAAGATTAATTGTAGAATTAAAACAACACAAAGAATATCATTTAGCAGAAGGTAAAAAATATTATTTAACTATAAGAGCAACAAATCCTGATTCTCTTCCTCCTTTAGAAAGAGCGGCGAGATTTATTTATTTAAATAAAACTTGTTTCAACGGATTGTATCGTGTCAACTCAAAAGGAGAATTTAATGTTCCAATGGGGGCATACAAAAATCCAGATATTGTTCAAGAAGATAGATTAAGAAAAGTAAATAAACTTTTAAAAAATGTAACTTTGAAAATTATGTCTTTTGAAAAAGTTTTAACATTAGCAAAAAAAGGAGACTTTATTTATTTCGATCCTCCTTATTATCCTTTGAAAAATAAAAATAGTTTTACAACATATACTAAAGATTCTTTTATGGAACCTGAACAAGAATTACTTGCAGATGTTTTCAAAAAGTTAGATAAAAAAGGATGTTTTGTAATGTTAAGTAATAGCAATACAAAATTTATTAAAGATTTATACAAAAAATTTAAAATTAAATTAGTTAAAGCAACAAGAATGATTAATTGCGATGGAAAGAATCGTGGAAAAATTAACGAAGTTGTTATAATGAATTATTAGGTGTTAAAATGAAACAATTACAAACATATAAAAAATTAAATCTTAAAGATGAAAAAGAAGTATTTGATTATTTAATCAAAAACTTAAAAGAATCTATTTTTACATGGGATTACTTTGTTGACTTCAAAAAAGCAAAGACAAATATTTCTTTAATTGAAAAAGAATTAAATCTACTTAATTTTTTAATAGGAAAATCAAACTTAGATAAAGAATTAATAGATTTAGTTACCGAATATCCTAAAATTAGAAAAGTTTTACCAATTCTTATCGCGATAAGACAAAGTAAAATGAAAGATTTACAAATAATGGATGACTTTGAAGAATTAGTTTCAGAAAATAAAATTGACTTATTTAATCCAAACAAACAATTAAGCAAAGAACTAAAAGAAGATTTAATTAAATTCTTTGATGAATCTGGATTAAAACAAATTTTTCAAGATAAAAATATAAAAAATGTTGTTGATTATTGTTTCGGTGTTGAAGTTGGCATGGATACTAATGCTAGAAAAAACAGAACTGGAACTTCAATGGAAAGTATTGTTGAAGCAATATTAGAAAAATTCTGCAAAAGTAATAAATTAGAATTTATTTCACAAGCAACACAAAAGAAAATTAAAGATAAATGGAACTTTGATATTTCCTTAGATAAAACTAATAGAATATTTGATTTTGCAGTATTTAATAAAATAAAAAATAAATTATTTTTATTAGAAACTAATTTTTATGGCGGAGGAGGTTCAAAACTAAAATCTACTGCAGGAGAATATCAATATTTATTTGATTTCTTAAAAAAACAAAACATTGATTTAATTTGGGTAACTGATGGTATTGGTTGGAAAACAACTACTAAATCTTTATTTGAAACATTCTTGCATAACGAACATTTATTTAATATTGAATTAGTTAAACAAGGAGTTTTGAAAGAAATCATACTATAATTTTAAATAGGAATGTGTTGATCCATATTTAATGGAAGATATTCAAAAGTATGAGTTCAAAGAAGTAGATGAATTTTCTAAAGAAGCAACTACAAAAGAAATCATTCCTTATTTAGAATCTTTGGAAACAACTGAAAAAGTAAAAGATGTTTCAGAAGATGTTGAATATCGTAAAAAAGATGTAGATTTAATTTTGATTAATAAGGATGGTTCTGAAATAACGATTGAAGTAAAAGCAGATAGACAAATGCATAGAACAAATAATTTCTTTCTAGAAACAATTAGTAATGATGTTAAAAAAACATTAGGGTGTTTTTTATATTCTGAAGCAAAAGAATTTTATTATTATGATTCTCATGATAAAATAATTTACATAATAACTTTAGAACCTGCAAGAGATTGGTTTCTTCAAAGATTAATTCATTTTAAAGAAGTTGCAACAAGCACAAAAGATGAAATGGGTTTTGTTATTTATAGAACTATTGGAAGATTAGTTTCAAAAGATATTTTATTAAAAGAAAATTTTGTAAGAATCGTAAAATTATAGTTTTGTATTACATCTTCTGAATGTATTATTTAAAGTAAAGAATTTCATTTAAATAAAATCGACCTCAGTCCTTTAAACCATGTCATGAGGTCTCGTGCGGGAGGGGGGATTTACCCTTTTTTGCACATAGAGGACTCTGGTTTTTCTAAAGTTTGATTTTAGGCTTTGTGTCGGCAGAAT
>CAZCGV010000033.1:0-8504 GCA_964498515.1 uncultured Methanosarcinales archaeon | reverse complement strand
AAGTTTCAGTATTAATAGTTCAAGAAGGAAGCACAGTTTATAGAGCAGTATGTAAAAAACCAGGAACTCCTACAATTAAACCTTCAAACACTCTTTCAAAAGAAGAATTAAACTTCAAGGATTTAATACACAAGGACGATTTTTTATACTCAAGCTATAAAATAAAATAATTTTTTTCTTTTTTTATTTCTAAATTTGTTAAACTTTGAGTTGAAACGAAATATGTGTTTTTAAGTGAAATGTAGTGTATAATCGAAAGTCTGAAATGAGCGTAGTGTGTGATTAATATGGTTCAAAATCTAGAATTTATTTATAAATAAAGATATTTCCTTTATATATCCTTCCAGTATAGCGAAAGCATTTATAAATAAATTTTATAAAAACCTTTCTAGTCCATTAGAAAGAAATCTAGGAAACCTTTCTAGTCCATTAGAAAGATTTATAAAAGATAACCCATTCAAAATAGCATGGTAGATTTCAAATCAATAATAAAAGAACAAAGAGAAGAATTAGAAAGCATAAATAAAAAAGAAAATATTATTGAAAGAACAGCTTTAAAAGATGCAAAAAAATATCTTGATTATCCTAATGTTTTAGTTATAACTGGAATAAGAAGATGTGGAAAATCTATTTTTTCTTATTTACTTGAAAGAAATCATAAATTTATATATGTTAATTTTGATGATGAAAGGTTAGCTAATTTAGATTCATCTAATTTAGATTTAATATTGAGTTCAGCTTATGAGCTTTATGGGGATATAGAATATATTATTTTAGATGAAATTCAAAATATTAAAGGTTGGGAATTATTTGTTAATCGTTTGAGAAGAACAAAAAAAGTAATAATTACAGGAAGTAATTCTAATTTATTATCTAGCGAATTATCAACACATTTAACTGGAAGACATATAGATGTTAAATTATTTCCATTTTCATTTAAAGAATATTTGATGTTTAAAAACTTTAAATTATCTTCAGCATATACAACAAAAGAAAAATCAGAAATAATAAAACATTTAGAAAATTATATAATTTCAGGTGGAATGCCTGAAACATATAAATTTGGAAACCAAATTTTAGTAAATATTTATGAAGACATAATAAATAAAGATATTTTGTTAAGATACAATATTTCAAAGCCAGTAGAATTTAAGAATTTAAGTAAATATTTAATTTCAAATGTTGGAAAAGAAATAAGTTTTAGTAAATTAAAAAATATTTTAGATGTAGGGCATGTTTCAACTCTTTCAACATGGGCAAATTATCTTGAAAATTCATTCATATTTTTTAAATTAAATAAATTTGATTTTAAATTAAAAACTCAATATTTAGCTAATAAAAAGTTTTATTGTATTGATACTGGTTTAATTTCAAGTATAGGTTTTAAATTTTCTGAAGATAAAGGGAGATTAATGGAAAATCTTGTTGCAATTGAACTTAAAAGAAGAGGAGTTGAAAATAACACCGAATTATTTTTTTGGAAAGAAATTGAAAATAAAGAAATAGATTTTTTAGTTAAACAAGAAAATAAAATATTAGATTTAATTCAAGTAACTTATGCTAATTCTGAAGTAGAAATAAATTCAAGAGAAATAGATAATTTAAAAAATTGCAATTTAAATTGCAAAAACAAAATAATAATAACATGGAATTATGAGGCTGAAAAAGAAGGAATTAGATTTATTCCATTATGGAAGTTTTTATTAGAATAACAACTTACAAATTTTTATTATTATAATTAATTTAGATCAACAGCTCTTTCCACAACTCTACCTCTTTATAAAAGAATACGCAACAATCTATTTTTTGGATTCTCTAAATATGGAACTTTTTGTAAAAATCACATTATAATCCAGTACATAATAAACCTTTTTTGAAAAAGATTTAAAAAGACTGAATTCTAATTAAATGCAATGTCAAAAGAGTATTACTTCATAAGCGACTTACACTTAGGTGCAGGAGAGTTCAAAAAAACCTGCGCATTCGAAGATGAATTAATATATTTCTTACAAATTATATCTAAAAAGAAAGATGCAGAATTAATCATAGTTGGAGATATGTTTGGTTTTTGGGAACTAAATCGAAACGTCGAAGAAGACAAACTAAACTACATAATTAACGTGCATAAAAAATTATTTGAACAATTTAAACAAACAGGAAAAAACATCAAAATAACAGTTATTTCTGGAAATCACGATTATGAATTAGCATATAACCTTCAATATCAAAAAATATTAAAAAAATACAACCTAGAGGTATGTAAAGATCAACACATGATTAAAAAAATAAACGGCAAACAAATATGGATAGAACACGGTCATCAACAAGATGAATACAATAAAATTTCCGAATGGGGAGATGACAAAATAAAACCTTTTAGTTATTATCTCACAAAAGAATTAATGTATGATTTACATCAAAAAAAGAACAATAAAAAAGATTGGGTTTTAGACATTCAATCAGTACAACCACGAGAATGGATTCCAAACTGGTTTTTCTCAAATTATTTTTACAATGAACTAAATCCTATATTGCGTTACGTTGCATTACCATTCTTATTGTTTTTCTCATTCAGTTTTCTAGTTTTATTAGCAGGATATCTGAAAAAATTTAATTTAATAACAATACCCTTTTTAACAGAACATTTTTCAACTAAATTTGGATTAGTAGGAAACGCTTTAGACATTATAATATTTGTGGACACCTTAGTAATACTAGTTTTATTAATAATCTTGTTGCCAATATTGCTCATATATTTAGATTCAAAAAGAAAATTTAGAAATTTAGGGTTTTCAGCAGAAAACTTAAAACAAGTCAAAAAAGAAAACTATTTGGCTTATGCTAAAGAAGTATTTGAAAAAAATAAAAACGTAAAAATATTTATTTTTGGTCACATACATACAGCCTTTATGAAAAAAATTGGTAACAACTTAGTTGTGAATACAGGAACTTGGATTAAAAAACTAAAAAGAATAAAACCTTTAAAACTATTCATATTACCTTCAGTATATTATCCACATTATAAACTAACTATAATTCACATTTATAATGAACAAGATAAAATAATTGTTTCTCACAAACACATAGATAAACACATAAAACCACCATTTACATGGCTTCAAAAATTCGCAATCTTCTTCGTACCCTATCGCCGTAAAAAACAAGAAAACCAACTTTCTATAGATTTATAAAATAATTTAAATTACTTTAGTTTAACAAATGATAATACAAGAATTAACTCTAAGAAACATACGAAGTTTTGAATCAGCAAATATAGAGTTAAATGAAGGAATTACACTTTTAAGCGGAGATATTGGCGCAGGAAAAACAACAATTCTTATTGCGGTCGAATTCGCATTGTTTGGATTATTGCGGGGAAAAGTTTCACCTGAAGAATTATTACGACACGGCGAAAAAGAAGGATATGTCAAATTAAATTTTAAAGTAAATGAAAAAGAAATAATCGTAACTCGATTCTTAAAAAGAACCTCCTCAGGAATAGTTCAACCACCAGGCACATTAATAGTAGATGGAAGCGAATCGTCTTATGTTGCAACAGAACTAAAAGCCCGCATATTAGAATTACTAGGATACCCATCTTCATTAATAAATAAGTCAACAAACCTATTCAGATACACAGTTTATACTCCCCAAGAACAAGTAAAACTAATTCTTTTTGAAACAGAAGAAGAAAGAAAAGACATAATTCGAAAAATCTTCGCCCTGGACAAATATAAAACAATAATCTCAAATTTAAGTCCTTATCAATCAAACTTAAAATCTATCATCGAACGAAACAAAGGAAGACTAGAAGATTTTCCATTATTAAAAGAACAAAGAACAATAAAAGAAAATGAATCCGAGTTGTTAAAACTAAAAATAAAAGAACAAACTGAAAACTTAAATAAAGTTACTGAAGAAAGAAAAAAGCTTTCTGAACAAGTTTCCAATTTACAAAAAAAGAATGAAGAAATATTAAAACAAAAACAAAAATTAAATTTAATTCAACAAAACATTCAAAATTCTCAAAAAATAATTTCCATGTTGGAAGAAGAGAAAAAAACCAACGAACAAAAATTAGCTTCATTTAAATTAGAACCTTTTGATTTTGATAAAGAATTAAAAATCAAATTAAAAACAGAATTAGCTATTTTAGAAGAACAAAGAGTATCTTTATCACAAAAAACAGGCGAAATGAACGCAAAAAAAGAACAAGTAACCAAAGTAACCCAAAACATAAGTTCATTAGAAAAATGCCCTACATGCAAACAAGTTGTAGGCGAAGAACACAAAATAAAAATAAAAGAATTAGAAACATTAGCTTTACAAAAACTAGAAAAAAATGAAGATATGTTAAAAAAACAAATAGATGATTTAATTTCAAAAATAAATTCAACCAAAGAAAAAATTCAACTCTTTGAAAAAGAAGAACAAAAATACAACAAATTCTTAGAAGAACAAAAATCAAAACAAATATTCTCCGAAAGAATACATCAAATTCAAGAAAACATAACAAAACACAACAACCTCTTAAACCAAATCTTACAAGATAAAAAAAGTTTAGAAGAAAAGAACAAATCTCTTGTGGAAGTTCCTTTAGATAAAGAAAAAAATCAATTAGACCAAATACAAAAACAAGAAAGAGAAATAGAATTAGAACTCAAATCAAACCAAACAAGATTCGAAATATGTAAAAATTCAATACAGGAAATACAAAAAGAATTAATTGAAAAAACAAATTTACAAAAAGAAAATTCAGATTTAATACTAGTAAAAAATTGGTTTAAGGATTTATTCATACCTTTACTTTCAACAATAGAAAGAAAAATTATGCTTAAAGTTTATCGCGAATTTAATGATCTATTCATTCGATGGTTTTCAATATTAATCGACGACAATTCAATAAATGTAAAACTAGATGAGAACTTCACACCAATATTAGAACAAAACGGATTCGATACGTCCATAGAAAATTTATCCGGCGGAGAAAAAACATCTGTTGCTTTAGCATACAGATTAGCTTTAAACAAAGTTCTAAACGATTACTTCGGAAAACTTCACACAAAAGATTTAATCATACTGGACGAACCAACAGACGGTTTTTCATCAGAACAATTAGATAAACTAAGTTTAGTTCTTTCCCAAGTCAACGCAAAACAAATAATTATAGTTTCTCATGAACAAAAATTAGAAGCTTTAGCACAGAAGATTCTGCGAGTTGAAAAAAACAATCATGCAAGCAAAATACAATAGTTTCTATTCACAATAGAAAGAAGTTTCTATTCACAATAGAAACCTTTATATAGTTGTAAGTTCTCCTAAAACTATGTTTACCAAAGATAAATTAAAAGAAATTATACGTTCACAAAAAGATAACTTGAATTTACTAAATGAAGGAATTTTAAGAAATGAAGAAATAAAAATAAGTGAATCCTTTGCAAACATAATTACAGGAATAAGAAGATGTGGAAAAAGTACATTTTTAATGCAAATATTAAACAATCAAAAAATTTCATATTATTTAAATTTAGAAGATCCTCGATTAGAAGGATTTGAATTATCTGATTTCAATAAAATAGAAGAATTAATGTATGAAATATATGGCTCTAAAGGAGTTTTCTTTTTTGATGAAATACAAAACATACCTAAATGGGAAAAATTTATACGATATTTGATTGATAAAAAACAAAAAGTCGTTTTAACGGGTTCAAACGCATCCATGCTAAGTAAAGAACTAGGAACAAAACTAACTGGAAGACACATACAAAAAGAAATGTTCCCCTTTTCATTTGATGAGTATTTAAAATTAAAAAAACAAAAACCAAATTTAAAATCATTTGAAGACTATTTCATAAAAGGGGGATTTCCAGAATACTTAAAAACACAAAATTCAGAAATATTAAATCAATTATTATCTGACATTTTATACAAAGACATAGTTGTAAGATTTAATCTAAAAAGTAATGCAACATTAAATAAATTAGCATTATATTTAATAAGCAACGTAGGAAAAGAATTTTCTTACAATTCAATAAAAAATATGTTCGAAATAAAATCAGTACAAACTGTTATTGATTACATACATTATATGGAAAATACATATTTAATTTTTACCATACCTTGTTTTAGCTACTCATATAAAAAACAACAAGTTAGCGCAAAAAAAGTATATTCTATAGACAACGGATTTTCATCAGTTAATTCAATATCCTTTTCAAAAGACCAAGGAAGAATGCTTGAAAACATGGTGTTTTTACATCTTCGTAAAACACATAAAGACATTTTTTACTTCAAAGAAAAAAACGAATGCGATTTCTTAATTAAAGAAAATGAAAAAATAATACAAGCAGTACAAAGTTGTTTTAAAATAACTGATGAAAACAAAGAAAGAGAAATAAACGGATTGGTAGAAGCATTAAATCAGTTCAAATTAAAAAAAGGAATTATTGTAACATTCGACCAAGAAGATTTATTAATGTTTGAAGACAAAACAATAGAATTAATTCCCATTTGGAAATTTTTATCGCTCTAAGCCTATTTCTTTATAAATAAGAAGAGAAACATTTATAAATAAATCATTTCAATTTTAAGGTTAGGTTGAGGGTGTAGTTAGTGGGTGTAAAAAACCAATTAAATGTAAATAAAGTACTATTTAGTATATTCTTAGTTTTATTGCTATCTTCAACTGTTCTCGCAGTCAACGATCCCGGTCACGACTCACTATATCTTCAACTAATTGGTGGAACTCTTTCTGGGGCTTTGACTGTGAACAGTTACCTTAATGTGACTGGAAATGTTTATGTTGGTGGTTGGTTAAAGTTTCCGGTTGAAATACCTATAAATACTACTGATGGAACTCTTTATTGGAATGACACATATAACACATTAGGGTTAAAAATACCTATGAGTTATGATACAAATCCAACAGGAGATTTTACTTATTTGGAATATAAATTAGGACAGCAACTTTACGCTTATTCTTGGAATCCAACAAGAGGATATAACCATAAAGGTTGGCCTTTGAGTGTTGATTATGGGGATGGTGCGAATCCTGACATAAAATCTATTTCTACAGATACTGTTTTTGAAAATTCAGATGATGCTAATGAGTTCATAGGTGTAGCGGGAGAAGATATGAGGGCAAGTGATTATGGAAGTATAACTACATTTGGATTAATAAATGGATTAAATACTTCGGCATTTTCAGAAGGAGATGTGATTTATTTAAATATGTTGGACCCTGAAGGTTTAGATTACTATTCAACAACACCTCCTTTAGCACCATCTAGAAAAATAAAAATAGGATATATTGCAAGAGAAGGTGTAGAAGATGGGGCCATTTTTGTAGATTCAAGAGTCTATCCAGAATTATCCGAATTATCCGATATATATGATTCACCTACAAATAATGGGGGGTTATATACGTGGAATAGTGTAAATGAAAGATTTGAAGTTTCAAGAACTAAAATCGAAGATTATAGCATAAGTTTAGGTAATGGGGCAATTATTAACAATACTTCAAACGATATTTTAGAAATAACAGAAGCAAATATAAATTTTTTTGGAAATTTAAATATAACTGGGAATCTTTCCATGGGCGGAAATTACATTCAAAATTTAGCAAACGGAACAGATTCACAAGACGCAGTAACTAAATCCCAACTTGATGCAGTTCAAGGAAGTATTTCAGACACATGGTGGGGATTAAACGAAGGTTACATTTACAACAACTCAAATTCATTAGATTTCAACGAAACTTTATTGAACACAACCATAGATTCAAGAGTTGATGGAGCAGTTACAGACATCTGGGTAAATACTGCAGGAGATACCATGACTGGAAATTTAAATATGAATGCAAACAATATTACTAACTTAAATCAAATTACTTTTAATGTAGATCAAATTGAAATTGGTTCATCAAAAACCATTGCATCAGGTACAGATACCATCGCAATAGGAGAAGAGGCTTCTTCAACAGGAGATTATTCAATAAGTTTAGGAAGTTCATCAGCATTAGGATTAGATTCTTTAGCAATGTTGTTTGGAGCAGTTGCGATTGGAAATGGAACTATTTCTATTGGTTCTTGGTCTACAGCATCAGGTTTATATTCCATATCGTTAGGTGGAGCTCAAAATATAGATGGGGCAGTTGCATCAGGCGATTATTCAATTGCCATAGGGGGAGGTTTAGATTATGGGGCAGTTGCATCAGGAAATTATTCAATCGCAATAGGCGAAGGTACTGATGTTTCTGCAACAGATGCAATTGCTTTAGGACATGGAACAATAAACGCAGTTCCCAATTCATTCAAAGTTGGAAGTTCATATGTAACGCACACGTTCTTAGACACAACATTAAATATTTCAGGAAACACAAATATTTCAGGAAATTTAAGTATGCAGAATAACAAAATCACAAACCTAGCAAACGGAACAGATGGTCAAGATGCTGTAACACTCTCACAATTACAATCAATAAACTCCTCCATAGAAACAGATAC
>CAZCGV010000032.1:1603-8922 GCA_964498515.1 uncultured Methanosarcinales archaeon | reverse complement strand
TTTCCATACTTCTTCCTCTAACTAATCCTCTTTGAACTGCTAAAGTGTAAATTCTAGATGCTTCTTCATCAACAGAAGATGGTAATCTTAAAAAAGATGAAACTCTTTTTAATTCAGAAAGTGCTTGTTTTAAGTTTCTCTCTAATGCAGATGAAACTCTTTGTTGCCATTTTTGTAATCTAAAGAATTTGGATTTAGTTTTTCCTTCGAATTTGTATAAGTCTGCTTTTCTTCCAACATCTGTTCCCAATCCTTTATCGAATTGAGTGTATGTCATTGGTGCGCCAGTTCTTCTTTTTCTAGCTGCAGCTTCAGAATCGAATTCTCTCCACTCTTGGTCGAAGTCGACCATTTTGTCTTCTATAACAAGGCCACAATCTTTACAGATTATTTCTCCTTTTTCTTTGTTGTAAAATAAATTTAGGCTTCCACATTCTGGACAGCGCTTTACTAATGATGACATTTTAAATACTCCCCCAATATAAATATAATAAATTTCAATACATAGTTAGTTTATAAATCTTTCGGTAAAATACCCCTTTTTTTTATAAAACTTACTAAATATTTAAAAAATAAGACTAAAAATTTATTTAAAAAAATAACAAAAACTTTTTAAATAACCAACGAGAATAAAGTTGCGTGAGGTTTATTTGATGAAGAAACAAAGTCAAACGTGGTCTTTTGATTTAATTGTGGCAGTTATTTTGTTTGTAGTTGTTATAGGTATATTCTATGGCTTTGTTATGAAAGATGACGAAGATTTAGATTCATTGCAAAAAGCAACAACTAAAATAACATATAAACTTGATTGTAAATTTGAAGAAAATGATGAGTGTATTGTAAGAGACGGTGCAATTGATGAAGAAGGTTTGGAATTTTTATTCACAGAACAAAATTATGAATTACTTAAGGATCAATGGAATTTAGATTCTGATTTTTGTATTTATTTAAGAGATGCTAATGGAAACGTTATTCCTTTTGAAGGTAAAACTTCTTTTGGATCAAGTGATTTAGTTTTAACCCAAAGTGGTAAAACTTGTGGAAGTGAGGTTTCTCCATGATTGTTGATTTCTTCACTTATTCATTGACAGTTATTTTAGCTTTTATGGGTTTACTTACCGGCGTATATTTTGCAAATACTTCTCCTGATGAAGCGCATGCTATGAAAAAATATATTCCTTCTTTACAATTATTAACAATTATTTTAGCATATGTTGTTTTATTCATGTACTTTGATTTTGTTCTAAGTTCATTAATATTCTTTTTGTCGTTTGCATTCATTTATCTTTATTGGCATAAAAGAGACATTAATACTATTGATTACATTGTATTCGCAGCTTTGTTGGTTATTTCTTCGGTAAATACCTCTGCTCATTATTATATGACTGCGATTGTATTTGTTTTTGGAATATTGGCAGGAATTCTTTATTTTGTGTTACATCGTTCACCTAAAGAACATTTAATGCAAGGACATCACAAACATTCAGGTAAATCATTAACTTTTGAACAAATGTCTTCTCACGTTCTTAAGAAATATGGCTTCTTTGTGTTGTTATCTATTTTCGCTTATGTATTCGCAAATATGTTTTGTGGATTGATTTAAGGGTTTTCTTTTATGGAAAAAATAATTACTGACGACGGTAGCATAACTTTCAGAAACGATAAACTGGATGAATGTTATCACACTAAAAGTGGCGCGTTAGACGAATCTTTAAGAAAGCATGTTATTCCTTCTAAAATTCTAGATGAAGTTAAAGATGAAATTCATATTGCAGACATTTGTTTTGGTTTAGGTTATAATTCCATTGTTGCAATTTCAGAAATTTGGAAAATCAATCCTAATTGCAAAATTTATTTGTATGCTTTTGAGAATGATATTAATATTATGAATGAGTTGAAAAATATTTCTTTAAATTCAGAATTAGAAAAAATAAAAAATTTGATGCTTGTTTTGATTGAAAAAGGAGAATTTATTGAAAAAAATTTTTATGGTAAATTGTTTTTAGGAGATTTTAGAGAGGAATTAAAAAATTGTGACAATTCTTTGTTTGATGCTGTGTTTTTCGATCCTTTTTCTCCTGGTAAGGTTCCTGAGTTGTGGTCTGAAGAGGTTTTTTCTCTTGTTTATGCTAAATGTAAATTAAATTGTGTTTTAACGACTTATTCTTGTGCTCGAATGGTAAGAGACAATATGAAGAAAGCAGGCTTTAAAGTTGAAAATGGGCCTTGTATAGGTAGAAGAAGTCCTTCCACAGTTTGTATTAGATAAGCAACATATTTAAAAACAATTCTTCATTCCTTTAAATATGGGAGATTTGCCTTTTGAAAAGATTAAGAGAGATGTTCTGACTAGAGTTAAATCTGAAACTAGTCCTAAATTTGGCTGTGACCCGTATAAACGTCCTATTAAAGAACATTTAAAATATTGTGTTGTTAACGTTGATAAACCTGCAGGACCTTCAAGTCATCAAGTTAGTGCTTATGTTAAACAAATTTTAAATGCGAATAAAGCAGGGCATTCTGGAACTTTAGATCCTAATGTTACAGGTATTTTGGCTGTTGCAGTTGCAGACGGCACTAGAATTGTTCAAACTTTGTTGCCTGCTGGAAAAGAATATATCTGTCTTATGCATTTACACAAGGAATTTGATGAGCAAAAATTGAGAAGTGTTATTGAAAAAGATTTTACAGGTAAAATTAAACAGCTTCCTCCTGTTAAATCAGCCATTAAAAGACAATGGAGATTTAGAAAAATTTATTATTTTGAAATTTTAGAAATTGTTGGTCAAGATGTTTTGTTTAAAATCGGCTGTCAAGCGGGAACATATATTAGAAAAATTTGTTCAGATATTGGTAGCGCTATGGGTTGTGGCGGACATATGGCTGAATTAAGAAGAACTAAAGCAGGACCATTTAATGAATTTAATCATATGTGTACTTTACAAGATTTAACTGATGCAATGCATTATCTTAAAGAAGGGGATGAAAGTAAAATTAGAGAATTGACTCGTCCTGTTGAAGAAGCTGTTGCTCATTTGCCTAAGATTTGGATTCAAGATACTACTGTTGATACTATTTGTAATGGTGCTTCTTTAAAGGTTCGTGGTATTGCTAAGGTTGAAAGTGATATTCAAGCAGGAGATTTGGTTGCTGTAATGACTTTAAAGAATGAATTAGTTTGTGTTGGTATTTGTCCTTTGATTTCTAAAGAATTAATTAAGAACGATAAAGGTGTTGCTGTAAAGTCTTCTCAGGTTTTTATGAGGCCAGGAACTTATCCTAGAATTGAAAAGAATTCGTAAAAATACTAATTTTAATTATTCTATTTAGTTTTGTTAATTTTAATATCTTGTTCTTCCTAGAAAAGAAGTTGTGAATTCGAAACATTTATATATGCTTTGTATATTCTGTATACATTGTATACAAAAGAGGCATTCACAATGATCCATATATCATCCACAGATAAATCCACCACAATTAGGCTTAAAGAAATTACTAAAAAGAAATTAGAGCAATTGGCAAAAGGAAAAGAAACGCATGAAGAAATTATTTTAAGGTTAATTAAAATTGTTGAAAATTTATCTTCCGAACAAAATACAAGTATAATTCAAAAAGGCAACATTATAGGAACGAAGTATGAAACTTTGCATAAAACAATACAAATTAAATTAGATGATCAAGAATATGTTGTTGTTTGCACATATAATGATTTGTCTATTTTTGCAATTATGCAAAATAAATCTCTAAATCAACTATCTAAAAAATTAGATTGGACCATTGATTTGAATATTGTTAATGTAAATTCGGGCAATGGTTGGAAAAATCCAACAAAAATGCATGCAAAAGAACTCAACACATTATATTTTATTTGTGTAAAACAAATATTAGAAGAAACTTTTGATATTAAATTATATCAATTTTCAAATATTTTAGATTATTTTAATATTGATAATTGGATTGAAGTCTACAAGAAATATGATTTATCCAAAGATTCATTGAATTCAGATATAAAAAGGAAATTAATATGAGTAAACCAAAATATATTTATGTTTTACCAGAGTATGCAAACTCAATTAATTTAAAAAATATTCGAAGTCAAACTGAAGATGAATATTTAGTTAAATTCTCAAAAAATGACTTGATAATTACTTTATCTGAAACTAATTCTTTAATAGAAGATGAATATTGTTTGAATTTGCATTCATCCAAATTTATTTTAGAGAGTGTAAATAAAGAATCAATGATACATAGCCATAGTAAAGGACATAGTGATAGACATTTACAATTTAAATTATATTCTCAAAAAGAAGAAATAAGAATTTTTCTTGATGCAATAGATGATGAAGATTATGAAAAATGTATAAAAGGATTTTTACATATTGCTCAGGATTTAATTTTAAATGAACAAAAAGAGAATAATGTTAAAGAAAATTTAGCTCTTTACTTCTTTAATGATAAAATAGAAACCTTAGTTAATGAAAGAAATTATCTTTTAACTAAAATTAAACAAGCATTCAATCAAAATAAAATATTAAATAATTTAGATAAACCTGTTGATGAGAAAAAATTATTAGGTTTACAAAAAGAAACTCATTTAAAACCATTCTTGGAATTGATTAATTAAATTGATCATCATATTTTCATACTGACTCTAAAAATGTAACTTTTCTACTCTTTTTGTTGCTCCGTTTAACAATATAGTTCTAGTGTGTCCTTTTCTTAGATAAGTTATTTTATATGTAGGATAATAGACAATTTTTGTTTTTTCAACTTGAGCTTCGTTGAACCACATCGTTACAAAATGAATTATACTTTTCTCATCTATTTTTAAAGAAGGTAAAGAAAAATTTTCAGTACAATGTGTTGTTAGAAGAGCGTTTGTACAAATTTTTCTAACGGATTTTGCTTTGAAGGGATTTAATGAAAACCATTGTTTATAGTTGGCAACTTTTTTGAAGGTTATTAATGCTTGTTTTAATAGAACTTCTAACGCATTTGAAACTACATTCGAAGATAATTTTGTTATGTCTGAAATTTCTGCATTAGATAAGTGTTTTCTAGTTAGCATTATCGCTTTAGCTACAGATATTTGGTTTTCTGTTAATGAAACTAATTTTCCTGTGTTTGGAAATTCTATGTGTTTTCTTTTCTTGGCTTTAATTATTGCTCCTGTTTTTCCATCGAAGAATACTATGTGATTTTTGAATTTTGTTTTTATTATTCCCCCTAAATATTTATCTCTTGAACGGATTTGTGTCATGATGTAAGGATGCCAAGTTTGTTTTATTTCTGCAACGCTTTCGATTGGTGAACCGAATAACCAAAACATTTTTTTTCTATTTTTTTTGGCAACTTTCATTGCGTCTTCTGAATTTAAGGATATGAAGCAAGTGTTTAGTTTTTCTTTCTTTGCGACTTCTTTTTCTACTTTGAATATTTGATTTTTTTCAGTAATTGTTTTAGTTGGGTTTACTTCTGTTTCTTTAACAAAATATTTTTTATAGTTTTGTTGTTTGTCTTTCATTAATTCTTTTATGGTTTGTTCGTTTAATGTTTGATGTTTTGTGTAAAGCCATCGAGCATTTAAGTGAATTAACTTTTCAGACATATCTGGTGCAAATAATAGAAATTCTCCGGGTTGTAATTTAGGTAATGTGGATACCAAATCTCCTGCATCCGCTAAAGTCTTTAATGTGTTTTCTATTTTTTTAATGTCTTGTCTTACACTCAATCTTCCTATTGCCCATGAACCAAATTGTGCAAATGCTTTGTAATCGATGTCTCCTGGGTTTTGTGTTGCAATCATACATGCAACTCCATATTTTCTTGCTTGTTTAAACAATAGTTTTAATATTGTTTTTGTCATTGGTTTTTCTGATGTAGCTGGCAAGTAGGGTGCGATTTCATCTATGACATAAGCACATTGTATTTTGTCTGATGGGTTTGAAAGCATCCATTGGTATAATTCTGTTGTTAAGTTTGTGATAAAGAATTCTTTCTCATCTTGGTTTGGTAATGTGTTCAGATAAATTACGTTTATATCTGAATCTTTTAATAGGAATTCTACGTCTAAAGGAACTCCTAGTTGGAATATTAATTTCTTTTCTCCTACAGTCATGAATTTTACTTTTTTTATTAAATTTGTAATTTCAGTTTCATTCATGTATTGAGATACTTCTCCCATCAAATTTGAATCTAAGTTTTGTATTAAATTTACTAAATTATCAAAAGATCCTATTGAGGATTTTGTATCATATGAATTTTTTAGAAGAGTGTACATGACTGCTTCTGCTGATTTTCCTTTGTCATTTGATGTATTGTATCCTAATAATTTGGATATTGATGTTGCTATTGCATGCATAATAGGAATTATTTCTTCTTCAGGTAATTTTGTTTGAGTTAGTTTTAAAGGATTTATGCACAGAGGGATTCCTTTTGTTGAAATAGGAGTATATATTGTGACATTTACATTTTCTTTAAACCAATTGTAAGACTCTAGAGATAAATTGTGTTTTTCTATTTCTTTTTGGTCGCCCATAATTGCAAGAGAAGCTAAATCCCCTTGTACATCTACAACTATGGAAGGAATTTTATTCATTGCACATTCTTCTATTAATATTTTGGTTAGAACTGTTTTACCGCTTCCTGATGAACCTAAGGCTATAAAGTGTTTTTTTAAGTTTTTCAAAGGATATTCTAAGTTTTTTCCTTTATTTTTTCCTATTAGCGCGAATTCTTCTTTTTGAGGTGATTTAGTGTTTGTCATGTTTAAAATTGCTTTAGTTTAATATTTAAAGCTTTTCTCTCTACGATAGTTTTATAAAGAATTTAAACCATAAAGTATGTATTGGTGACTATATGTTCGGTTTTTTCAAAAAATTAAAAGGAGAGGAAAGAGCCCGGCAAACTTTATATCAGATTGAAATAAATGATGATGAAATAAATAAAAACATCAGCAAATTGGTTTTAAAGCTTCAAGATAAAATTAAAACGTTTAAATCACATTTAGAAACGGAGAATATTGAACAAAAAGAAGAAGATTTTCAAACAATGTATGAGTTTATACTTAATATTAAAACAATGTTTAAAGAGCTCGAAGGAGATGTTGAAAAAATAATCTCTTTAGAAATGGAATATAAAACTTATTTCATAATAAAAGATGATGCTTTTTTGCTTGATAAGCGAGAGCAAATCAAAATGATTTTAAATAACATTGACGCTTTTTTAACCATTGTTCAACAAAGGCCTTCTTTTAGAGACTTAAGGCAAGAGTTGTTTGACAAAATGGTTGGAGCGATAAACACTATGAGCATGGGTGT
>CAZCGV010000032.1:0-1503 GCA_964498515.1 uncultured Methanosarcinales archaeon | reverse complement strand
GATTTAATGAAAAAAAGTTTTCTTTTAGGGTTAGGCATTACTGCATTAACTAAAGATAAGATTGAAAAAGAGCTTTCAAGCTATATGAAGAAGAATAAGATTAATTCAAAAGAAGGTAAGAAATTTACTGACGGTCTTTTGAAAGATTTAGAAAAAAACAGAAAAAAATATGTTGCTTTATTAAAAAAAGAAGCAATGAATTTTGAAAAAACTTTATCTGCCAAAGCTAAATCTGCTGAAAAAAAGATTCGAAAGAAAGTTCCTAAAGTAAAAAAGATGTTAAAAAAAATACCTGGTGTTAAAAAAGCAAAAACCACTGTGAAAAAAGCAGTTCGTCAAACACATAACACAGTAATGAAAAAAACAAGTGTTAGAGCTAAAAAAACCGGTAAGAAAAAATAAATATTGGGGGAGATATATATGAAAAAAAAGGAAGAGTCTTATGTTGGTAAAACAGAAGATTTTGTTAAAAAAAATCCTTTAACAACCTTAATTGGTGCAGCTTTGTTGGGGTATACTGTTGGAAGATTAATTCATAAGAGGGATAAAAAATGAGTTTAAAAGATTTTTTGGGATCTGTATTTAAAACAACAATTATTAACGATGTAAAAGAAGGCGTGAAAGAAACTATGCACGATGTTGAGGAGAGAGTTGTTAAGATTACTCACAATGTTGTTAAATCATTAGTTCTCGTTGTTATGGTTCTTGTTGGAGCTATATTCGCATTAGTTGGTCTAGGAACATACTTAAATGAAACCGTTGCAGGACTTGCACACGGTGTTGGATATATTGTTGTTGGAGCAGTAATCATTATTTTAGCCTTATTTGCTAAATTGATGCAAGACGAATAAATAGTTTTTTATATGGTTTTATTTTTTCTTTCTCTATGGAGTTAATTAAGTTTAAAAATAAAATTCCTTCTGTGGTTTATGGAAATTTGGAACGTTTAGGTATTTCTATTTTAAGGCCTTCTCAAGTTAAGTCAATAAAGGAGGGTTTGTTTTTAGGTAAAAATTTGCTTGTTTGTACTCCGACTGCTTCTGGGAAAACTTTAGTTGGTGAAATGGCTATATTAAATTGTAATAAAAAATCAGTTTATGTTGTTCCTTTGAAGGCTTTGGCCAATGAGAAGTATAATCAATTTGTTAAAAGGTATCCTCAGTTTAAAATTGCTTTAACTAGTGGGGATATGGATGGAGACGATTCTTATTTAGCAAGATATGATGTGATTATTACTACTAGTGAGAAATTGGATTCTTTGATCAGACATAATTCTCCATGGATTAAAGATATTGGTGTGTTTGTAGTTGATGAGATTCATTTACTTAACGACACGTCTAGAGGCCCAACTCTTGAGATTTTAATAACTTTAATGCGACATATGTTGCCTGAGCTTCAAATTATTGGTTTGTCTGCTACTATAGGTAATTCTTCTGAATTAGCTTCTTGGCTTGAGGCTGAATTGGTTGAAGATTCTTGGAGACCAGTTAGATTAGATAAAGG
>CAZCGV010000031.1:0-9271 GCA_964498515.1 uncultured Methanosarcinales archaeon | reverse complement strand
ACCAATAGAAGAAAACGGTTCAAAGCGAGCCTTCCTATCGTGTTGTTTTTTTAAATCCTCTGCAGCTTTAGCATCGTCTTCTTTTTTCTTCTCAACTTCTTTTCGCTTATCTTCATCAGACAATTCTGCTTCTTCTAAATATTTTTCAAGCTCATCCTTTAAAGCATCAAACGCACTAGAAACTTGATCTCCAGCCAACTTTAAAAGCTCAATATCTTCTGCCTGTCTTAATTTTTTATAAGCAATAATATCTTTCTCATGCCAAGTATAAGAACGAAGAGTAATCTCACAAGACCCAATATGTGAAGGCATCTGTTGATGACTATCTGGCTTATAAGTTAATATAGGTTTAGTCTTATACGAAAAAGTTGCAATAACGCAACCAAAATGTTTATTTTTTGAATCTGTTTTTAACGGAGTTTTAGCTAATATTTCAATCTCAGTTCTAGACATATCGAATGCACCAATAAAATCCGCACTATTAATGTGACTATCTCTAGACGCCAATCTTTGAGCAGCACGCAAATAAGGCCTTGCCCAAGTCATGTAAAGTTGAATTGTTTTCCAATGTTGACGTAAATATTGAATTTGAAATTTTCTTCTAGCAATAAATTCTTTCTCAGTTTTTAACTTCCAATTAATATACGCATAAAGTTTTCTTTTTAGGACAGTTTTTACAACATTATTAAATTCCTTACAACTTCCATGGTCAACTTCTTTATCAATATCTTCAAGAGCATAAACGTGTGTGTTCATAAATAAATCAGGTAACACAGTGTAACCATGTTTCATAGATAATGAATAAATTGAATCAGGATTATTTGCACCTCCTTCAACTAATTGAGCGAAAACACCTTTCAAAGTAATATCTGCACTCTTATTTTCTTTCCAATGAGAATAAGGTTCCAATCGTTCATCTAAAATTCTTAATTCTCTAACAATTTGAAAAAGAGTACGAATTAATTCAGACATGCCTCTTAAATATTGGGAAGCTCTATCTTGTTGAATACCTAATCTTTGACCAACATGTCCCCAAAGAGCACTAGATTCAGACGCACTAGATACATCATATATTTTATCAATTTGAGGAAAACTCATATCGTTCCTTAAAAAGTTCAAAAACCAATAATAAATTTCTTCCACATTTTGAGAAGGACGCTCGATAACCGCACGATACCTACACGAAGGAGCAGGATATGCATCCTCATCTACTTGGTCCGCAGTTTGAAAACTTCCAAACTCACTTACATTAACAAATTCAGATTCTTCAACCTTCCAACCCAAATCTTTACCTATTTCAGAAATCAAATCAGTCTTAAGTTTTCCTTCAGGGGTTTGATTATAAGAACTCATAACCTTATTTATAAATTATTTATTTATAAACGTTACTCTTTAAGCCTCTAATTTAGGCACATTTAGATAATTTATACTTTAAATATATTTAGGTATACTTTAATCTATACTGCAGTGGAAATGAAGGGGTGCTGAGTGCAGACAACAGAATTCAGCATGCAGAAAGCAGATCGCTCTCCAACTAGGAGTCATTATAACAACGTTTAAATAAAATACAACCATTTTCATTCTATGAATCCTCATCCCAAGAAAAGAGATTATTATTTTAGAAATGCCCATTCTGAACAAGAGAAAGCAAAAGTTTTAAAAGAAAATAAAAAAAATGGAAAGATCGTATCATCTATAGATGAACTAATTTGTGGGGAACACCCCAAATCCAAGTTTAAAATAAATGAGAGGTTAGAACTGATAAGACTTGAGAAACCCTTTGTCATAAACACATACATTTGTAAAAGCTGTGAAAAAGAAAATTCAGAAAAACCAACAAAAGCATATGATTGTCCAAAATCTTGTAAGGGGATTGTTTATGGAGAACCTAAAATAACAACGCGAATTAGACCTCGAGATCTTGTTCGTATAAATATCGGCAAAGATCGAGATGAATACACTTGTTCTGTTTGTAATCAATATTTGGGTGGAATTCCTTTAGAAAAACAACAAAAAATAAATTAAAAAATTTATTCTGATTTTACTTCGCTAGTTTCCTCTGCAGGAGCTTCTTCAGTTTTAACTTCTGGAGCAGGTTCTTCAACTTTCCCCCATTTAGTCGTTTTCAAATTAATTTGTGCAGTTTTTTCATAAATAGTATTACCTGCGACACTTTTTCTAATTCTACGACCTGCTCGATCATTAGTTCTAAGACCAACGCCTCCAACAATTAAAATTTTTCTTCTATTAGAACCAGAAACATCTTTTCTCATAGGGAATCCACTGCTGTCACTACCACCAGTTATTTGAAATTCAAAGCCAGGCATATCGATTAATTCACCAGGAAAAATATCTCCTATTTTTTTACCTTGAAGCGGTGCTAAACCTGCCTCGTCCAAAACTTTAGTGTAAGTTTTCTTACTTTTACTATCTCCTATATTTAATTTAATTTCAGCCATTTATTTATCCTCCGAAATCGTGCCAAACAAACCTAGAACGTTTGTACAGCTTTTTACAACTTCAGTAATTTATAGAAAGATGTGTTCATTTATAAATATAATCTAAAACTAAAATAAGTTTCTATAAAGCTTGGTAAAGTAAAATAAGGCTAAATTGACCTTCTTTAAACTAAAAGTTATTTAAAAAATGATTCTTTTAAAAGTATCTTTATAAAGAAAACTCCCCTTAATTACTTTATGTTTGCAAAACAAGGAGGAATAATATGAACAAATTGTTAAAATCAATATTTGCTTTGTTGATAATCTCAACATTATTAACAATCAACTTAGTTAGTGCAGAAAACAATATACAAGGAAAAGTTATCAAGACCAATGGACCTATACAAATAGATAAAGATTTGTTTGATGCAAAAATGAAAGAGCTAACTAATCTAGATGGTTCTTCTGTTCAAAAATTAGAGCGTATTCCTCGATATTATATTTTGACTGAAGATTTTGCAAACAAGCTGAATAAAATAAAAAACGTAGTTGTTCAAAAAGTAAAATTAAAGGATTTGTTACAAAAAAGAAATATTGTAGATGAAAAAATTCAAGAGGCAAAATCAAATCAAATCAAATCAAAAGAAAATTACATTCAATTACAATCTAAATTACAAGTTCAACAAAATGAATTAAAGAAGTATATAGCAGAACAAAACAAATGTAATTCACTTTCAAAAAATTGTGATATTGAAGATGAAAAAACAACACAACTCATAAAAGAACATATAGGAACAACATTACAAACAATGGAACAAACAATAAATAGTTTACAATCTCAACTACAACAAGAACAAAGTTTGTCTGACGAAGAAGCATATAAAATAGAAACTCAACTTCAACTGCAAAAAAATAATTTAAGACAATTAAATCAAACATTAGCCTTGTCTGGGTCGAAAGAAGATATGCATCTTTTGTGGGAAGAAGTTTTGAATAATTGGAATGCTGAAAAAACCACCCTAAGAAAAAATATAGGTAAATTAACCTCTTCAAAGATAAACTATGTTCTTGTTCATATGAACATATTACAAAACAAATTAAATTCGTTTGAAACAAAATTCGAAGATGTAGAATTAACTCAAGAAACAATAAAATTATTTGAACAGTTTTCAACAATCGTTTCAGAAGGACAAAATTTATTTGAAGAAGCAAATCAATTACTAAATCAGAATTCAACACAAGAAGCAGATGCAAAATTCAAAGAAGCAGATGCAAAATTTAAAGAAGCGAATAAATTATTATTAACTCAAATCATTCCTCAATTAAAAAAACAAATATCTCAAAAAGAACTTGAAGACTTTTTAAAAACAAATGACGAAGAAGAAATTTCAGTTATGAATATAGAGTACGAAGATTCAACTAATCTGAACTTAATAATTGATGACGAAGAACTAGTTGAAGAAAAAACAGAAGAAATTACAATTGCAAACGATTCAGAAGATGATGAACAAGAAAATCAAACTCTTTTGAACGCAATAAACCCAACAAACAAAAAAATCATCGGAACATCGGTGGAAAAATAAATAGGTGATAAATATGAAAAATGGAAAAATTTTAGTGTTCGCTATGATGGCGATGTTAATGGTTTCATTTGCTTTTGCAGCAGTGAGTCCAGTAACAACAGACGCACAAATAGGAAAAAAAGATATTGATGGCGGAGCAAAACCTGTTGACGACAACGAAGTAGAAATAGAAGATATTGAAACAGAAGATAACGAAACAGAAACTGAAAATGGAGTTTCAATAGAAGAACAAAATCAAAATAAAGGCGAAGATCTTAAAGAACAATTAAAAAATAAAATTATGGAAAAAGTAAAAATTGGACAAAAAGAATTAATGTCTAATGTTAAACTTGAAGAAATTGAAGGAAAAATTAAAGCAACATTAAGTAATGGTAAAGAATCTTTAGTTAAAATTATGCCTTCAACTGCATCTGAAAATGCAATTAAAGCTTTAAGATTACACAATTGTGTTGAAGCAGAAGGATGTACAATTGAATTAAAAGAAGTTGGAAATGGTAACGAAACTAAAGCTGCTTATGAAGTTAAAACTCAAAAAGAAGCAAGAGTTTTTGGCTTATTTAAAGCAAAAATGAATGTAGAAGCTCAAATTGATGCGGAAACAGGTGAAGTTATACAAACAAAAAGACCTTGGTGGAGCCGATTTGCAGTTGAACAAGATACAGAAGAAATTGAAGAAGTAGAAACTGAACAACCATTAGTTGGAGTTCCTCCAAGTGACGATCCAATTGTAGATCAAGTAGCTGATGCGAAATAAGTTTTTAACTATAGAAAGCAATTTGCTTTCTTTTTTATTTTTAAATTTTAAGAGGCGATAAATATGAAGAAAATATTAACAATATTGATGATGGGTCTGTTAATGGTTTCCCTTGCTTTTGCAGCGAGTGATAACATTGCAGATAATCAACCAGGGATGGGTGTAATTGATGGAGGAGATCAACCAACAATAGTCCCAAATCAAACACAAACAAGACTTAGAAATGGAACGCATTTGATGGAAGGGGGACAACAACTTCAAATAAGAGAACACGTTGGAGAACTGATGCAATTACAATCTGGAACTGCTAATGCTGAAACTAGAATGGAATTAATGCAACAAATTGTTGGAAATCAAACAAGGTTACAAACAAAATTAAGTAATGGTAGAAATGCAGAAATAAGAATAATGCCAAACGTAGCTTCAGAAAGAGCGATGCAAGCATTAAGATTACATAATTGCGTTGAAGTTGAAGGATGTTCAATTGAATTAAAAGAAGTAGGTCAAGGAGAACAAGTTCGTGCAGCCTATGAAGTTAAAACTCAAAAAGAAGCAAGAATGTTTGGTTTGTTTAAAACAAGAATGCAAGTTCAAGCTCAAATTGATGCAGAAAACGGTGAAGTTATACAAACAAACAAACCTTGGTGGGCTTTCCTGGCATCTGAAAACGGCGAACAGAATTCAGAGGCAGAAAACAGCAATGTTGAATCAGATTTAGAAGACCGCGAATAATTTTTTTCTTTTTTCTTTTTTCGTAAGTTATTTAAACCTTTTCTAAGCCAGTCACACTAGGCGAAACGTAGCGTACACGCACTGCGTTAGTGTACACTGATTTACACACAATATCAATCGTAAGTTATTTAAACCTTTTCTAACTTCAACAGAGTATGACAAACAATGACTCAATGCCAGAAATGGAAATTTTGGAAGGACAAAAATGTCCAATGTGTGGTCAAAGTACTTTAACACTAACAGAAGCAGAACGAGACATTCCTTTCTTTGGAGAAATTGCTGTATTTTCCATGGATTGTTCAAATTGTAATTACCATAAAGCAGATATAGAAGCATTAAAAGAAAGAGAACCAACAAAATATGTTATTGAAATAGATGGCGAAGAAGATTTAAAAATAAGAATTGTAAAGTCCTCTTTCGCTACAGTTAAAATTGCTCATGTGGGTTCAATTGAACCTGGTGAAGTTGCAAATGGTTACGTTACAAACGTAGAAGGAATTCTAAACAGAATGAAGCATCAAGTTGAATCTATACGAGATAACTCAGATGAAACCGAAGACGTAAAAAAAGCCAAGAACATACTTAAAAAACTAACTCGAGTTCTCTGGGGACAGGAAAAATTAAAAATAACTTTAGAAGATCCAACAGGCAATTCTGCAATAATTAGCGATAAAGCAGAGATTAGTAAACTTAAAAAGAAATAAAAACTTATCTTTTTTTCTTTATGGCTTTTTTAACTTTTTTAATAACTGAATTTAAAAGCGTTTTCTTCACAGGTTTTTTAGGAGTTTTCTTAACAACTTTCTTCACAGCTTTTTTAGAAATTGGTTTTTTAATTTGTTTTTTAGAAGATTTAGAAGGAGTTTTCTTCACAGCTTTCTTAATGATGGTTTTTTTCTTCACAGGTTTTTTAGGAGTTTTCTTAACAACTTTCTTCACAGCTTTTTTAGAAATTGGTTTTTTAATTTGTTTTTTTGTTGGTTTAGATGTAGTTTTTTTAACAATTTTCTTCACAACTTTTTTAACTGCTTTCTTCACAACTGTTTTTTTCTTCACAGGTTTAGATGTAGTTTTCTTCACAACTTTCTTCACAACTTTCTTCACAAATTTTTTAGTTTTTAATTCTGCTTTCTTTTTAGCAATCAATTCTTTCTCTTTCTTTTTAGCTAAATCTTCTCGCTTAACGCGTAATTCCTCTCTTTTAAGTTCTAACTCTTTCTTACGTTCTTCCCGTTTACGTTTATTTTCTTCAGCTAAACGTTTTCTTTCCTCAATCGCTTTTCTTCTTTCTTCTTCTTCTTTCGCTTTTTTTAAGATTAATTCTCTTTCTTCTTTTCTTTTCTTTTCAATTTCTGCTTTCATCTTTTCTTTAGCAACTTTTAATCCTTCATCATCTTTAGCAATTTCTGCTTTTAATTCGATAATTCTTGTTTTTAAGAAATCAACTGTACGAGAATTCTCAACTTGTTGCATTATTTCACCACATTCAGGACATTTAAAATCTTCATCAAATGCATCATCGAAAGTCATTCTTGTATGTGCGGCTCTACACATGTAATAAAAGTTAGAAGTTTCTTTTTGAAGACGTTCTTCCAATTTTTTTAAAGTTTCTGCACGTAATTTTCTTTCAAGAATGGGAATAATATGTTCATTGAAATCCCAGTAACAAATATACCATCCTTTAATTTTATCTTTTTTTCTTTTAAATGAAACAAGATTATAATCATGTAATTTGTATAAAATTTTTCTAGTTCTATGAATGTCCATATCTAATTCTTCAGTTATTATAAATTCAGAAATATTTGATTTACCTCTAAGATAGAATATTATCTCTTCTGCTTCGGGCTCTCCTATAACTTGATTTAGAATTTCTTTTATTCTTTCTTGGGATATGTGCATTCGAAAACAACCTTTATAAGCTTAGCATAGTATTTCTGGAAAGACCCTTTATAAATCTTTCGTTTCAATAATATCTTTATTTTTCTTTCAAAATCTCTAAAAAAGATGTTATTTATATATCTTTGTTTTAAAAATAAGTATTAACTCAAATTAATCTTATCAAAGTTTAAATTTATGAAAGAGTTCATCTCTTGAAACATATTAGCTTCAATTAACATCTTATTTTGAGTTTGAGGATGAATGAACTCTAATTTATTACAATGAAGCAAGTGATGTGTTGCCAATAACCTTTCTTTTAACTCTGTTTCATCTAAATTCCCTTTTGAAAACTTAGTAAATAAGTCAGGATAAGGACCATATTCTTTGTCCCCTACAATAGGAAAGCCGATGGAAGAAAGATGAACCCTTATTTGATGACTTCGACCAGTCAAAGGCATAATACGAACTAAGGAAAAATTGTTGTTTGAACAAATCTTTTTAACTTCAGTTATTGAGTGCTTCCCATCCCCATCTACAACAACATGATTTCTAAAGTCTCCTAAATTTTTTTTAATCAAAGGCAAATCAATCTGGAAAAAATCATCCTCTAAATTTCCACAACATACAGCAACATATTCTTTATACACACCTTTATTTAAGAACAATCTTCCTAATTTTTTAGCCATATCTTTAGTTTTAGCAAATAAAACAATCCCTGTGGTTTCTCGATCAATTCTATTCACAGGAAAAAAGTCTTTAAAACCCTTTTCTTCTAATGAATTGGTTAACGTGTTAAAATAATATTTACCTGCCGGATGAATTGGCAAAGGAGCAGGCTTATTCACTGCAAAAAACCATTCATCTTCAAACAAAATTTCGAAATTTGTATTTACTTTAGGTTCAAGTTCCCTTGGAGTTAATATAGTTAAAATATCTCCCTCATTCAACAAAGTATTTGTAGAGGCCTTTTGCCCATCAATTAAAATTCTGAATGAAGCTAACAACCCCTGTACTTCTTGCTCTGAATGAATATATAAACAATTAGTAAGTATGAATTCAACCAACTCAGTTTCTTTTTCAACAACATATTTGTTTTCTCTAACCACCTATTTACAAACGAGGAAGGATTTTTAACCCTTTCCTTAAAAGCAAAAGTATATATATCTTTATTTTACATAAATCTATCATGTTAAAACTCACTTCAAAAGAATTTGAAGCAATACAAAAAGTCACATCAATAGAAACACGATTCATAGACTTAATTAAAAAAATAAAATATATTAAAACAAATTCTAACGTTTATTCAATAGATGAGCAACTTAAAATACAAAAAAAGATATATTTGGAATTAAAAGACATTTTTACAGATTTTAAAGAAAATGAAACTTCTTTTCGAAGCACAACATCTCTTTTCTCAACAAGTGTGGAAATAGAAAAGGATATGCTACAACTCTACAAATTCATACTTCAATCAATACCTATAATAGATAAAATTTTAATTTTAATTGAAGAAATTTTAACTCATAAAGAGGAAACTCCAGGAATGGCGGGCCTTCTAGAAAAAAAGTCTAACGGAACACAACTATTATGGGAGAAGAAAAATTATATCGAAAATATATTGGTTGATGGAATAAAAAAATATGTTTTGCCATATGAGCAAAGTGAAGCAAACATAATAAAATCACAATTACTATCTTCATTAGTTGTTGAAGAAACAAAAGAAATTCAAGAGGTTCCAAAACAAAAAACATTTAATTCATTTATTCCAATTAAAAACTTAGCCCTCATAGGGGTATTTGCAACATTCATGTGGGCTCAAACAGCACACGCCATAACAAAACAATTTCAAGAAAAACTTGATTACATTAGAGGGTACAACAACATAG
>CAZCGV010000030.1:6825-9576 GCA_964498515.1 uncultured Methanosarcinales archaeon | reverse complement strand
TTTGAGAGGTTGCGAGAGGGTGCTGCTATTGACTTTTATAAGAAAATTGCAGAGGTTATGAAAGAGGAATTTTTAGATAATCATACTGAGCTTCAAGGGATAATTGTTGGTGGTCCAGGTTTTACAAAATTTGATTTTGTTGATGGTGGATATATTAATGAAACTTTGCGAAGAAAAATTATAGCTGTGAAAGATATTTCTTACACTGGTGATTTTGGTGTTACTGAATTAGTGGAAAGGAGTGAAGATGTTTTTGCTGAAGAAGAAGTTATTAAAGAAAAAATAATTATGAGGAAGTTTTTTGAATTGCTTGCTAAGGCGTCAGATAAGGTCGCTTATGGTTTGGATGATGTTTTGAGAATAACTAATCTTGGTGCTGTTGAAACTATTTTAGTATCTGAGGAGTTAGATGATGCTTCTGTTGAGGAGTTGGAGAAGGCTGCGGAGTTGGTGGGAACTAATGTGGAGATTATTTCTGTTGAGACTCGTGAAGGTGTTCAGTTAAGAGATATGGGTAAGGTTGTTGCTATTCTCAGGTATGCTGTTGAATAAGATGGAAATTCAAACTTCATTAAAACAAGACATTCTAACCAAAGCATTTCAAGAATTGTATCCAAATAAAATTATTCCAAAATTAAATTTAGAGTATTCAAACAGATTTTCACATTATAATGGCAATGTTAAGTTTGAGAAGTTTGGAAGAGAAATTACATCTTTGACTTTTTCGCTTTCAAAAAAATTTAAAGATTGTGAAGAAGAGATTCAAATTGGTGTGATTCAAGAATTGTTAAATAAAGTTTACAAAACTAAAATTCAAACATCCAATCAATCGTTGTATTCTTCTTTTGTTAGGCATCTTACTAATTATACTAAAAAGGGAGAAAGTCATCATTTATTGAAAGAACTTTTTGAAGAATTAAAAAAAGAATATTTTAATGATTCTATTGATGAGCCTACTTTAAGGTTTGGTAAGAGAAGTTTTAGAATTTTGGGAAATTATAATTATGTTAAAGACACTATTACGATTAGTTCTATTTTTTTGGATGACAATAATTTACCTTTAGAAAGAGATTTTATTAAATATGTTTTATATCATGAGTTGTTGCATAAAAAGCATAAATTTAGAAAAGCTAATTTTAATAATATGCATCATACGAAGGAATTTAGAGAAGATGAGAAAAAGTATTTTGATAAGGATATTGAATCTAAGATAAAGTTATTTTTGGGTAAGAGAAGATTACGTAAAGAATTAGACGTTTTTTCTAAAGTTAAAAATACGCTTAAAAAATTTTTTTAAAATAATGTTGACTTTAATATCGGGAAGAAAATCAACACTAAAAGTATGAACAGTAACATAAATCCTGTTTTTACCCAAATTATGTGTCCTTTTTTATCTCCAAATATTTTAGTTAGAGCAAGTTGTATCATTCTTCCACCATCTACTGGTCCAAGTGGAAGTAGGTTTGCTGCTCCTAAACCTAAGCTTAACATGAATATCCAAACGAATAATTCGTTAAACCATCTTAATATGTTGAATAATATTTGTGAGAATCCTTCTTTTACATTTTGTGTAGTCATGATTCCAACTACTCCTACGTATGCTTTTGAAGAATCTGTTGGGCTTTCTGTTGTTGTTATTGTATGTGTGTTTGTTGAATCTCCAATGGTGAAATTATCTCCAGGTTTTAGTTTATTTAATTCTAATATGAATTGATCTGCAGTTGTTATTTGGTTTCCGTTAACCACATCATATGTTACTTCTGGTAAGAGTCCTGCTTCGTATGCAGGCATATTTTCTTGTATTGATTGGAATGAAACTCCTGCTGGTTCTACCATCATATCGATGGTTGGTGTAAATGCGAATGCGACTAATAGTATTGCAAACGCTGCAAGTAATGCGTTAAAAAATGGTCCTGCTGCGAATACGGAATATTTTTTTATGTCGTCTTCTTTCATTAATTGTTTTTCATCTGGTTCTACAAAAGCTCCAATTAATGGTCCAAAGAAAACTATTCCTGAATGATGTATTGGTATTTTGTTTGCTCTTGCTACAACCCCATGTCCAAATTCATGAACTGCTACAACTATGAATAAAGCGATTATTCCATGCCAAAATGGTATGAATATTGCGCTTCCTGGTATGTGTACTCCTGGAAGAACTAAAGATAATGTTGCTGGTGCATCGGGTGTTGTAAATAATTTTATGAAACCTTGAAGAACGTAAACGAATATGTAAATCATTCCTACGAATCCTATTCCTATTCCTATGACTCCTAGTAATCTAATAAATTCTCTATATTTTTCTCCCCATTTATCCATTAATTTAATTCCTATTTTGGTTCTGTACATTGCTATGAATTTTGCTTGGAAATCAAATTTTTTTCGATTTATTATTATTGTTGCTAAAATCAATACGTAAAATAAAATTACGAATTTGTAATTTATTAAGAATTGTATAAATTGTTCTGAAATCATGTTTTAAATAAATTTTGGTTATTTATAATATTAACTATTTAGAATTTTACTTACGTATGGTCCGTCGTTAGAATATCCTTGTTTTCTATAATATTCTCTTACTCCTATTCCAGATATTACTATTATTTTGTTGTAGTTGTGTTGTTTTGTTATTTCTTCTGCTTTTTGTAATAATTTTTTTCCTATTCCTTTGTGTTGAGATGATGTGGGGTTGTCTTTTCCTAATGAGGTTGATTCTCCGTAAACATGTAGTTCTCTTATGATTGATGTTGTTGG
>CAZCGV010000030.1:0-6725 GCA_964498515.1 uncultured Methanosarcinales archaeon | reverse complement strand
CAATATTTTGGAATATATTTGAATGCTTGTGCAATTATTTCTGCAGCTTTTTTGGTGGATAATGGTTGGAATTTTCCTTGTTTAAAATCTTCGTGTAATTTTGTGTTAGGCATTACCATTAAAGGATAGATTTTTAACATATCGGGCCGATAACTGGAATCTGAAAACAGAATTCGGAATGCAGCTATATCTTCCTCAGCACTTACTCCAGGTATTCCAGGCATTATGTGGAAGTTTAGTTTAAATCCTAGGTCTTTCAGCCTTCTGATAGTCTGAATACTGCATTCAGTATCGTGGCCACGATTTATTTTTTCTAAGGCTTCGTCATAAACGGATTGTATTCCTAATTCTATTCTTGTGCATCCTTGTTCTAGCATTAAGTTTGCTTGTTCTAATGATGCTTGGTCTGGTCTTGTTTCAATAGTCATTCCTATGCAACGTATTGTTGATGTTTCATTCCTTAGTTTTTCTTTTGGTAATGTTGATATGGATTTTAATGTTAAAATTTTTTGATGTATTTCTTTTGTTCTTTGTTCGGTTCCTATATCTCCTGGTAATTGGAAAAATTCTTTGAAGGTATCTAAATCTAATTCTCCGTTTTTAAAAAATAAATCTGAAAAATCATTCATTGCTTTATAAGAATATGTTATGAATTCATTTTGGTAAGTTGTGTCTCTCGCGGGAAATGTTCCTCCCATTATAATTAAATCAATTTTATCTATGGGGTGACCTAAAACAACATATTGCTCTAAACGATTAAATATTTGTATGTATGGGTCGTAATTTGCACGAATTCCTCGCATAGTTGCAGGTTCGGCACCTGTGTAACTTTGTGGTACGTCTCCATATAGTGAGTCTATTCCTCCTGGACACATTGAACATTTTCCGTGTGGACAAGGATGTGGACTGGTCATTATTGCTACGGGCGTTACTCCACTTATTGATCTTGATGGTTTTGTTTGTAATAAGTTTTTTAGGAAGGGTATTTGTTCTTCTTTAGCTGAAATTAATATTTGTATGTCTGTAGGTATATTTATTATTCCTAATTGTTTGCATAGATTTATTTTTAGTTTGAATATTGAGTTTTTATCTTTTTTTGTGCTTTTTTGAATTTCTTCGCACAATTTGTTTATGTATTCTTGCATAAATGAGGGAATAAGAATATATTTAAAAAAGGTTCGTCATTAGTCTTTTTTATGAAAAAGGTCTTTTTAGAGGGAGAAATTAAGCTAAATGTTGATTCTGCCGATGTAATTTCAAAGGATTTGGATGTTTTTTATAATCCTAAAATGGGCATGAATAGAAGTATTTCTGTTCTTCTTTTGAAAGCGTTAGAGGTTAAAAATTATTCTTTTTGTTTGCCTATGGCTGGAACAGGTGTTAGAGCTATACGTTTTTTGAAGGAACTTCCTGAAGATAGTATTAAAAATATATTTGTGAATGATTTGAATCCTGAAATGCCTTTGACTTTGAGGGAAAATTTAAAATTAAATTCTTTGGATGAATCTAAATTAGTTGTTAGTGTTAAAGATTCTAGGGCTTTGCTTTGTGAAGAGAGGGGTTTTGATTATATTGATATTGATCCTTATGGGAGTCCTAATCCTTTGCTTGATTCTGCGATAAATAGAATTTCGGGAAAGGGGATTTTGGCGGTTACTGCAACGGATACTGGTGCTTTAGCTGGAACTTATCCTAATTCTTGTATTAGAAAATATTGGGCGAAACCTTTGCTTTGTCCTCAAAAACATGAAATTGGTTTAAGACTTCTTTGTAGAAAAGTTCAATTGATTGGTCTTCAATATAATAAGGCTTTGATTCCTGTTTTGAGTTATCATTTTGAACATTACTATAGGATTTTTTTTAAGGTTAATAGGGGTAAAAAATTGTGTAATGATTTGTTTAAATTGTTTGATACGTTTAACTATGATAAAACTAATGGTAATTTTTTAAAAAATGGTGAAATTGGTCCTGTATACTCTGGCTCGATAAATGATGAAACTTTGATTGAAAAAATTATTTCTATTTCGAATGGTGATGAAAAAAAGTTTTTGCAAAAATTATTTCTTGACGCTAAAATAAATTTGCCTTTTTTCTTTGATATTCATGATGTTTGTGAAAAAAATAATATTCATGGAGTTTTTAGTTGTGAAAAAGTTATTGAAGAATTGGTTTTGAAAGGTTTTGTTGCGACTAGAGTTCATACGAGTCCTTATGGTATTAGAACGAATGCTCCTTTTAAAGAATTTTTGAAGATTTTGAAAAATTAAATTTTAACAAATCCTTCTAGTAATTTTATTGAACCGTTTCTTTTTAAAATGTCTAAAAAGTTTAAAACTTCATTTTCTGAAAAATTTGAATAGCCAGCTTCCAATATTATTAAATCTATGGCAATTTTTCCAGATTTATCCGGAACTAAAGATTGTATTATGCTAAGTAATTCTATTGCTCTATCTAGTTCAACTTCTCGTGATAAACGTGAAGCCATGTTTTTTTGTATGTCGAATAAGCTATCGAATTGCATTTTTCAAATGAGTTTAAAATTGGCTTCCTTTTTATACTTTTGCTATATTTTAGTAGAGATTAGTATACTGGCTAAGATTGAAGATATAAATGTTGATGTATTTTGGGAAGGTTTTGTGCGAGAGAATTTATTTGATCTAATAGATTTTGGCCATATGTTGATGATCTTAAGTTTTGTTTGTTTGAATGAATAAATTGGTAACAACTATCTAAGAATGTTAAAAGATAAGTATAGTTCGGATTTTCCATTTTGAGATTGCTTCGTAGATTTGAAAGTAAACGATGATGTAGAAGTGCGAATTGTAATTTTGGATTTTCCATATATGGTTTTAATAAGTTTGTTCGTACTTCTTCAGAAACTATTTTTGGTTGGAAAAATAATAAATTTATGTGTTCGCAATCGGGTGCCAGGCTTGATAGTTCGTTATCTATTTTCATAAAAAGATTTTTTCTTTCTTGGTAAATTTCTTCGTATTTTGGATTTATTAAAAAATTCAAGGGATGTGAATCTGTTGTTGGTTTAAATTCAGTTGTTTCTTCTAATATTGTATCGATTGAATTTTGTATTATATTTGTGTTATAGATATTTTTATCTTTGTGTAAGATTGTTTTTTCATCTAAATGTTTTTGATGTAAGTCTATTGTTTTGAATTGGTATTTTCTTCCTTGGAATTCAAATCCGTTTCCTAAATAGGATTGCATTATTTGCGTAAATTCAAGTAAATCTTGAAACAATTGGTGTTGAGTATTTTGATTTGGATTATATTTTTCAAAGTAATCTACTGTATTTGGCCACCAAGATTGTATTGAATAAAATATTTTAGTTTTCATGAACTTCTCCTAAATATAGTGTTGTAGGAACCACTCCTAAATAATTTTCTAATTTTTCTTCTAAGAATTTTGTTTGACTGAATTCTCCATCTATTATTTTATCGTCGATAGAAGTTTTTGAAAATATTGCGTGTTCTCTCGGAGCGTATTCTCTTTGTTTGGAAATTAGTCTTTTTGCGGTTCCTCTTGTGCCTCCCATGTTTGCTAATTTTTCAGAGGTGATTATTTCTTGTTTTGTTATTTCAATATATGATTTCCAAAGTTCTTTTGCAAATTGTGGTTTTTTCTCGTTAAAATATATTGCCATAGAGGATAGTATTTGTGATTTTTCTTCTATTGTGTATGTTTGTGTTTTGAAATCTTCAATGGATTTTCTTGCATAGTTTTCTTTTAAATCTAAGTCTATGTCTAGTAAAAGAGTGTATGCGAATAAATGAATGTTGGATTGATTTTCTATTTTTGAACCGAAGAAAATATCTTCTAGCATCGAGGGTTCAACCGGAAATAATTCATTTGAGTAATCATACATGTTTTTAACAGTCATGCCTAGTGAGTCTATTAATTTGTCGTCTTCTAGAAGAGCAATGGCTCCTACGAAATTTTTTGCGTAAAACTGTGTAAGATAAAAATTTTCTTTTATCGTTTCAAAATCTAAAGTGGCTTCTGCTCTTAGTTCTTTGAAAAATATTCTTGGATTTTTTATTAAGGGTTTTAGAAATGAACCATAGAGATTATCGGTCATTGCAGATTTTAAAAGTATTGAATTCGTTACGACATAGCCTAAGTGTGAAAATAATACTTTGAAGTTATCAAGATTATATTTTATGTATGTTGGATTGAATAGATGTTTTTGGTTTAATTCTGTGTAATTCATAACATCGAAATATGTTTTTGCTAGCGCTCCTGCACATATTAGAACGTATGCCGCATCAACTATTTTGTCTTCCAAGGTTGTTTTTGGTCGGGGACAAGATATTGGTTTTCCTATAGTGTCTAAACCGAATTTATTTAATTGTTTTTTTGAAATGGGATGTTTTAGAAAATAAAAATACATAGAAAGAAACATTGCAGGTACTGTTCCGAATACTTTTTGTGATAAATATCCTATGGAAACATAAGAAGTTAATAAACCTAATTTTGGGACAGTGTTATTATAAAAAGGTCGTATTATGAATGTATCCCATAACCTTCTTCCAACGCTTCTTTTTTTCTGAGAGTGCAAGTTTATCTACTCTATTAAATTTTAATCTCACTCTTTAAAAAAAATTAAAAAAACACTTGAAAATTTAAAATCTTCAGTGCTATAAAAATTTATTGCATTAATGTTGATGACCACAAGATGAACAATCCCCTTCACAAGATGTGCAATCTTCTTCATCGTTTTTTTCAGGCATGAATTTTTTCTTGTCTTCTTCTGTTGCTTTTTTTGCTTCGACAATTTTTATTTTGAATAACAGCTTTTTTCCTGCTAATGGATGATTTGCATCTAAGTCAACAGATTCTTCAGTTACTTTTGTAACTCTAACAGGGATCGTGTGTTCTGTATTTGGTATTTGCATTCCAAGAGTCATTCCAACTTCAACTTTCAAATCTTTTCCTAAGGCTGTTTTAGGGACTGTTTGAACTAATGTTTCATTGTGCATACCGTATGCATCTTTAGCTTCGATTTCAATATCTTTTTCTTCGTTTTCTTCCATTCCTAACAACGCATCATCAAAACCTTTTATTAACATGCCTGAACCTGCGATAACTTCCAAGGGTTCTTTTCCTTCAGATGAATCAAAAACAGTTCCGTCTTCGAATTTGCCAGTGTAATTTACTTTTACGATAAAATCTTTTTCTACTTTAGTCATTTTTCTACCTCTTATTATGTCAGAACTTATTGAACAAACATAATTATTTATATTAAGAATTTTAAATACTTTAAAAAGTTAATCTTTAAATAGTCACCGAGATAAATGAGTTATATTCTCACAAACTAAAGAATTGCACAATCGCTTCCTATGCGTTAACGAAATCGCTTCATTGTTTTTCGAGAATAGGTTAATTTTGTCGTTAACTAAAAATAAATAAAAAAGAGACGAATTACTCGTCCCCATCAGCTTCGCCAAAAAATTCGGTAAGGCTTCTACTTTTTGTTTTCGCTTCGTAGCTGATTACACTCATAACACACACCTTTTTTGAAACACAGAACACGTTTTCAGAGCCTGTATCTCTCTATCAACTTTTTAAGAATTTTTCATATATAAATGCTACTGTTCTTTGAAATATGTTTTTAGAACCATAGTCTATAGACGATATTTTATTTTATGAAATATTCAAAATTGATGTTAATATTTAAAAAACGTCAATAAAGTTTAAGCAATATGAATGACATTTGAGAGTAGTATTTAAGAAAAAAGAGTTCACTTTATAGTGAATTAAAAGAACAAAAACAAAGAATCTATAGATCCTTTGCCATTACTGTTCTTCTTCCGTTTGCTTCTGCTCTTGCAGCTGCTTTTTTAACTAGATCTCTTACAATTTTATCTAATTCATCAGCAAGATCGCCTGCAACATTGAAGTTTCCAATAACATCTTTTATTTTTGCTTTAACTATTAATAAATCCGACATATTAACACCTCATACTTGGGTTTTAGCCCGTATAAGACTAATTTTGTGGGAAAAAGTATTTAAGTATTTCGCTTATCTGTCCAGTGGGTTTATAAAGGAAAGTGATTTTTTGATAGATTATGAAAGTTGCAATACTTTTGAGTGGTGGAAAAGATTCCGTTTATTCAGCTTATTTAGCTTCTAAAGAGCATGAATTAAAATGTGCTCTAACTATTGTTTCTGAAAATAAAGATTCTTATATGTTTCATACTCCTAATATTAAATGGGTTGGTTTACAAGCGGAGAGTATGAATCTTCCTCTTTTTATTGCTAAAACTGATGGTGTTAAAGAGGATGAATTGGTTGATTTGAAGAAAGCGATTTCGGATGTTAAAGAAAAATTTGGTGTTGATGGGGTTGTAACTGGTGCGATTGGTTCGGTTTATCAGGCTAGCAGAATACAGGCTATCTGTGAGGAACTTGATTTGGTTTGTTTGAATCCTATTTGGGGTATTGATCAAATTAAATTGTTGCATGATTTGGTTGAAAATGAGTTTCATGTTATTGTTGGTGCGATTGCAGCTTATGGTCTTGATGAAAGTTGGATTGGAAAAGAACTTGATTCGGTTATGATTGATAATTTGTCTGGGTTGCAGAAAAAATTTGGTTTGAATCCTGCTTTTGAAGGCGGAGAAGTTGAATCGTTTGTTATTGATTGTCCTTTGTTTTCTAAGAAAATTAAAATTGTTGCTTCTTCTGTTGAAATGGAAAATGAGATTAC
>CAZCGV010000029.1:2308-10147 GCA_964498515.1 uncultured Methanosarcinales archaeon | reverse complement strand
CTGGATACTTCTACTGATGAAAAAATAATTAAATTATATGCGCAGAAACAAAAAATATTGTTAAACATAAACGAATCTATAAAAAAATATGCGGAACCTTATGAAAAAGAAGAAGCGTCTTTCATTAAAAGTCAAGCACTAAATCACATAGTATTAGAACAAGAAAAACCTCGTCTGAATTTTTTAAATAAATTTGCCACATCTTTGATGCCTTCTAGATCAGTTGCAATGGTTGCACTTTTTTTAATTGTTGGATTCGGGAATTTAACACATGCAATAACAAAACAATTTCAAGAAAAACTTGATTACATTAGAGGGTACAACAACATAGAAAATATAACTAAAATACCTACAGGGAAAGAAATACTCGTTCCACAAGAGCTTTTAAAAGAAGAATTTCGTAACTTAGATTCTAGTAATTATAAAACAAATAAAGATGGTTTGAAATGTTTTGTGGTGAAATTACCTCAAGGAAAAGGATTATATTCTATCGTACGAGATAAAATTGATTTAACTGCTTCATTAGATAACATAGAAAAAGAAAAACAAGAATTAGAAACAATCAAAATTGTCATTGAAACAGGAAAATTAACTGTTGACCAACAAGGTGTATTAAAAAACATCATCCCTCTTTTTGAAAAAAATCCCCATTACAAGGAACTAATAACTTTGTGTGGTAGTAAGAATAAATTATTTTCATTATATATGGCTACGTTAGGACAAGAAACAGGATTTAGACAAATAAACAATAAAACTAGTGGTGCAGTGGGTATAGGGCAAATTCTAGAAATTGCATTCAAAGAAGTTAAACAAATTTACGCTAAAGATGGTAGAATAAAGAACGCGTATCCTGAAGTAGGTAAATACACCTGGAACGATATGAGGGGTAAAAATTCCTATCCCAATTTAGTCGTCAGTATTATTTATTGGATGCACAATATGGAGGGTATGCTTAAATTTGCTTCAGAACAAGGAAAGAATATGCCTGTTCATGATGCCTTTTTATTTAACTTGATGTGTTACAACATGGGCCCTGATGCCACAAAACAATTAATTAAACAATTTAAAATATATGAACCCTACGCATTGTTAAAAGAAATGAATAAATCAAAAAAAGGAATAAGCTATATAAAATCAACTGGTAAAAAAGGATTTGTTTCCCGATCCAAAATATATGAAGTAACTAATTATGTATACCGAATTGATAAAAAACACGAAGTATTCTTAAAAACATTAAACTCAACCATTTTTGCATCTAAATAATTTATTCAACTTCATCCTGAGATTCAATCAATAACTTAAGATGCAAATTACATCTATTACAAATCTTAAAATCAGAAAAAAATAAAGAATCCTCAAATTCCACAGATTTAACTTTCTTGTAAGCTCCACATAATGAACAATTATCCTCACATTCTTCTGCAAAACTTAAATTCTGTTCCAACTCTTCAGAACATTCCTTACAACAAGAAAATAAAGCTTCAAAATCCGTAAATACAAAACAAGTTTTACTCTTATTACAAAGTGAACATACGTGATTGTGTAGAACTTTCATAATATATAATTCAGCGTGGGTTATATAAACTTTACTTAGTTTAATTCAATTATTTTTGTTCTTGAAAGCGGTTTTTAAGAGTATTTTATTCTCATTTCTTAATTTTTCAATCAAATTATCTCTTTTTTTTAATTCAGAAGCATAAATTTCCTTTAATTTCTTAATATCGTTAATATTGGAGAATTCCTCTTTAAATGTTTCTTTCAATTTTTGAACGCTTTCATTTTTAGGCATGCCATAAAAAACTAAGACATATATTTAAAGTTTTCATAAACTATTTATATCTAAGTTTTATTCTCCATTTTATGTCGGGTAATTATATGGATTTTAAAGATGGAATGAATTTAATCCATAAATTAAATGGAAATTACTTTCTCATCGACTCATTTTTTCAAAGACGAAAGACCGATGAACAATATCAAAGAGTAAAAGATATGGGTTTAGAAACCGTTGAATGGGAAACATTTGATCCGCAAAATATAAATTTAAGTCAAATGCTCTCATACATGGAAGAATTCATTCTAAAAAATCAACCATGTTTATTTATATTTGATCCGTTAAAGCCTTATTGGAAAAAAGGATTTCTTTTTAATGTAACTAAACTTAAACCTATTGAAAACTGGGCATTAGATAACCTTACAATACTTAAAGAATATTCTTATTTAATAACCACTCAAGTTTGTAATTATGGAAATGGTTTTGTAGGAACTTTGTATTCCAATGGAAAAGGAGATTTATTAATTGAAACCTACCACAAACCAAAAGTTTCAAATCAACGAGAAATTTCTCAACCAAAAGAAGAAATAGAGCAATACAGAGAAACATCCATTGTTTCTAACTTTGAAATATTGTCTAAACAAAAAAACTTTCTACAAAGAACTGATTTAGAAAAAATCATAGATATTTACGGATTAAAAAAAGGATATTTTGATTTTGTAAAAGGAACACAAGCTAATAAAACAGGAATTTATACGTTAGATCATCATAGTTTAGATTTTCCCACAGCATTACACTTAGAGTTATCCTTAAACAAAAGAGATAGATTAAATGCAATTTTAGAAAAGAATAAATAAAAAACAAAAAACTTTATCGACTAGAATCCGATTGCCTTTCAACTTCTAATTTCTTAGAAATTGCAAAAGAGTTTGAACTCAATTTATACGCTTCTAAAATTTCAGTAGCCAATGCGTTTGATGCACTTTTTTTACTATTGAAAGATTTTTTGTAAGCTCCTTGAGTCATTAACTTTAAAGCCCTATCAATTCTTCTTTGAGGAGCACATTCAACCGCTTTTGGATATCTTGCACCACCATATTCAATAGTAATAATTTCTTCTCTAGGTGCTGCATTTTCTAAAGCCTTAACAAAAACTTCAATGGGATTTTTTTTAGTTTTTTCTTCGATGTATTCAAATGCATCTAAAACCACATTGTAATTTGTGAATCCTTTTCCAGTGCAATGGCCTGATGAAACTTTATGTTTTTTAGAACCCATTCTTCCAGTAACCATCATTTTATTCATTAATCTTTCAACAATAAATATTTTTGATTTATGGAATCTGTTACCTGCATATCTTGCTCCAGTACGTGGAACAACAGTAGGTTTTAATGTGATGTATCTAACTAAACCAGGATCTTCTACTTTTATTTCTGAACAATCCCATCGATTAAATGCTAAAATCTCGTTATTCATTTTTTCACCTTATTTTCTCGCTTTCTCTATTTTTCCACTTAATAGAGCGCCTAATGCTTGATCGTTAACTTTGATAACTTGCCATCTAACTCCAGGAAGATCTCCCTTTGCTCTTCCCATCTTTCCACCAATCTCTTCAACAACAACTTCATCGTGTTCATCAACTAATTTTGTTGCTCCGTCTCCGGGCAAGAAAGCAGTAATTTGTTTTCCATTTTTAATTAATTGAACTCTTACACATTTTCTCATTGCAGAGTTTGGCTGTTTTGCTTCTACTTGAACTTTTTGAAGTACAATTGCGGAAGCTTGAGACGATCCTTCTAAAGGATCCGCTTTAGACGAATATGGTAAGTTTTTCTTTTTAAACCATTTACTCATCCATTTTCCAACTTTTCTTCTTGCAGATAATTTTTTTCCTGCGTTTAAACCTGATGCTTTTTTTGACATTTTAATTCACCTATACGACTTTAATTTCTTTTAATTCAGGGAAATACTTTTGAACAATACCTTCAAACATCCTAAGATTTTGAGCTCTTGCGCCAATCATTAATCCTTTTGTTTTTTGATCAGGACCTGTGATAGTAACTATTCCCTCTTCATTTTTTATGTCTACCACTTTTAATGGTGCCATAATATTGACTATAAATTTCAACATATTTTCAGAATACTCAATTATTTTTACTTTCTTCTTCAATAAATCTTCTAATTTAGTTACGTTTTTCTTGTTTTCTCCAAGAGCTTTAAATAAATTTCCTGGAAATACAATAAAATGCAATTTTTCATTATGTACAAAACAATCTTTTATTTTTGCTTTAGTAACATCTTCGAAAAGTTTCATCCATTGAAGAGTTTGCATATCATATTTGAGTTTCATTTTATAGTTATCCTCTATTTAAGAACTCCAATAACAGTAATATGGAATGGTTTCTTGCAAACAGATCCTAGTTCATCACAAGGGATATCTAATTTTTCAATTTGTAAATCTGAAAAACTTCCATAATATTCGATGTCTTCTAAAAATGATTCTGGACAATCTTTTGCCAAAAACACTTTCGCTACATTGGATTTTCTAAGCGCTTTTATAGTTCTTTTTAATCCAATTATCATTTTATCGCTGTCTAATAGCTTTTTAATTTCTTCCATTTTTAGTCACTCTCCAAAAACCGCCAAGAAGCCTTTAATTGCTGGTTGGGCGATTTTCTTCGCCAGAAGTGCTTTCCGCACTTGAGTAGACTAAGACGTTTAGCCTTAATACTAAAGAGAGAGAATCTATTTCCATTTATAAATGTTACTTGTTGGTTTAAAAAGCTTTAAATATATCTTTGTCCAAAAAAGCATCATGAATAAATATCTCAAATTACTAATTTCAGTTTTAATTCCTTTATTCATAGGTATGTTGGGCTCGATTTTCACCTCAACATCAATAAACACATGGTACATATCCTTAATTAAACCTTCTTTTAATCCACCAAATTGGATTTTTGGTCCAGTCTGGACAGCATTGTTCATATTAATGGGGTTAGCTTTCTTTTTAGTTTGGTCTGAAGAATCTAAAAAATTACAAAAATATAAATCTGGTGCAACAAAATTATTCTCAATACAATTAATGCTAAATTTAATTTGGTCAGCCTTATTTTTCGGTTGCAGAAATCCTTTGGCATCATTCATAGAAATAATAATTTTAGAGTTTTTCATAATTTGGACAACTATACACTTTTACAAAGTTTCTAAACCCGCAGCTTACATGATGATTCCTTATATTTTATGGGTTGCATTTGCAACAGTATTAAATCTGGCCTTTGTAATATTAAATTAAGAAAAATAAAAAATTAAATTCTTTCAAAACCAATTTTAAAATCAATATCTTTTATTTTAAAAGAATCCTTCACATCTGAACAAGATGTTGAAATTTCTTTCGCTCCAACACGATTTTTTATTTCAACTTCAAATTTTAAAATGTCTTTCAACAAATCTCCGTTAGAACATTCAACATAAAGATTTATTTCATCAACCTTTTCAAGTCCAGAAATCTTTCTCATATTTTGAACTCGTCTAGTTAATTCTCTTGAGTATCCTTCTGCAATTAATTCAGGAGTCATATCTAAATTTAACTTAACTTTTCCACCATCAAAAATAACTGAACATTCTCCTTCTTTAGTTAAAACTTCAAGAACAAACATATCTTTAGTAAATTCTCTTCCATCGATTACAAAAGCATCTTTACCATCTTCAAGTTCTTTAATATATTGAATTTTATTAGTCATTATGTGTGGAATAATGTCTCCTGTTTCAGTCCCAAATTTAGTACCAATCACTTTATAGTTTGGTTTAATGTCGTATCTAACGGGAACTTTATCATAAGTTATTTCTTTAATATTTAATTGAGATTTTAATAACGAATCATATTTTTGAATTATGATTTTCTTTTTATCATCAACATCAACAATTAATTCAGCTATTGGCCAACGAACTCCAAGTTTTGCTTTCTCTCTTGCAGAAAGAGCATTTGTAATTATTTTTTGAGCTTCAAACATTCCTTCTTCCAAAGTTTCATCAATTAAATCTTCATTAAATTTAGGCCATTCTCTTTCATGAACTGAAATTTGATCAAATAATTCTAAACCCGTTTCTTTCAAATTAAAATGCATTTGTTCAGAAATAAAGGGTGCTGTAACCGAATACATAGTTATAATTTCATTTATTGCCGAAATTAAAGTTGCAAAAACTGCTTGCTTTTCTTCTTTAGTTCCAGTTGAAGCTTTATCTCTTACTAATTGAACATAAGTTCTAGACAATTCCAAATATAGTTCTTCAACAACATACGGGAATTCATTTAAATCATAGTTATCCAAACATTTAGTTGCTTTATGGATTGCAGAATGAAGTTTTGAAAACATAAATTTCTCCTCTAAGTCCAAATGTTCAAGACCTGCTCTATAATCAACATCTGTAAATGAGTTTGTTTTTTGCATATCGATTACAAATTTATGTAGATTCCACAAAACATGTTGATTTCTATATCTTAATTCGACATCATCGAAATTGTAAACTGCGTCTAAACCTGGATTTGCACAACCAACAAAATAAGTTCTTGAAGCATCAGTCCCATATTTAGAGATTATCTCTTCAGGAATAATATAATTACCTAACGATTTAGACATCTTTCTACCTTGAGAATCATTAATATATCCATGCATATAACAAGTCTTAAACGCCTTTTTATCAAATGCAATTAATGAAACCAAATGCAATAAATTAAACCATCCACGAATTTGATCTTTTCCTTCCAAAATAAAGTCTGCAGGAAACAAATCTTCAAATGTTTTTTCATCAACAGGATATTTGATACAAGCAAAACTCGCTACTCCTGCATCAACCCAAACATCTGCAACATCAGGAATTCTTTTGTAAACCTTACCATCCAACTTTATTTCAACATTATCAATAAATGGCTTGTGTAAATCTTCAACCTTATGACCACAAAGTGTTTCTAATTCTTTTGAACTTCCAACAACAAAATAATCTTCAGGATCTTCAACATTTCTCCAAATAGGTAAAGGAGTTCCCCAATATCGTTGCTTACTAATTGAATTATCACGAATATTTTCTAACCAAGAATTAAATGCATTATATGCAGCTTTAGGTTTCCAATTTATTCCATCATTTTCTGCAATTAATTTTTCTTTAATATCTTCAACTTTCAAAAACCATTGTTTTGTAGTTCTAAAAATAACTGGTTCATGACTTCTCCAATCATGAGGATAATCATGAATGTATGCATGAGTGTGGATTAAAACACCAACTTTTTCCATCTCTTCAATAAATTTAGAATCATCTTTCTTTGCAGTCCAACCATTAAATCTACCTGAGTTTTCAAATACTCCATTTTCACTAACAGTGTTGTAAGCAGGTAAACCATTACGATAACCAACTTCATAATCTTCAGGACCACAACCAGGAGCACAATGAACCAATCCAGAACCAGCACTAGTATCAACAAAGTCTTTTGAAAGTAAAACAGTATGTAGTTTAGGATAATCTTCTTTCATCATTAAATAATTCATATCCATCGCAAAAGGGTGAGTATATTCCCAACCTTCAAGTTTTTCTCCTTTAATAGTTTCCTCTACAAAATATTTTGTCTCCTTTAACTTAGTTAAAAAAGAATCAACCAAATCTTCACAAACCCACCAAAATTCAACTTTATTATTCTTTTCAACTCTGACCTTGCAATAATTCAATTCAGGATTAACCATTACAGCTAAATTAAAAGGAATTGTCCAAGGAGTAGTAGTCCATATAACAAGATGCTCGTCTGCTTCCAGCTTTCTGCTTCCAGCTTTCTGCAACTTAAACTTAACAAAAATAGCTGTGTCTTCAACTTCTTTATATTCCAATTCATGCTTAGCAACGGCAGTTGCAGCAGGAATATCCCAAGTCATAGTTCTTAACCCTTCATACAATCGACCCTTTTCATGAGCAGTTTTAATAAACCACCAAACAGAATTAATCCATTCATCGGATAAAGTCATATAAGGATTATCAAAATCCATCCAAACACCCATATTAATTAAAGTGTTAGTCATATCTTT
>CAZCGV010000029.1:0-2208 GCA_964498515.1 uncultured Methanosarcinales archaeon | reverse complement strand
TCTTGAACATTTTTCTCTACTTCAACAAAATTAAATTCCTTTATTGATTCCATACATATTACCTTTTATTTATGTTAGACTAGACGAAATAGAATAGGATTTAAAAACATAACGATAAAAAAAGAAAATTAAATAGTTTTTTCTTCTATTGGTGCAATTTGTTGAGCATTACAACTACAATCATTACTCCAATAATCAGCTATTGCTCCTGGACACCAACATCCTTTTACATAAGCCAAACCATCATTCGTTTGATTTTCTAAGCTTTCATTAGTTGTTGAATCAATAGACTCAACCTCTTCCATAGATGCATTATCGTCTAAAACAATATCTTCATTCAAATTTTCTTCTACCTGTTCCGGCATAACTTCAACAGTATCAATATTAAACACAATTACTAAAAACACTATTGAAATCACGAGCATCATAAAATAAAACAAACCAACTTTTCTTTTTGCCATTTTTTAACTCCAAATATTTATTTATAGAGATTTAATTAATTCATTTATAAATCTTTTCCCTTAAGAACATTTAAAAAAGAAAAAAATTAATCTAATCTCAATTCTGCTTCAATTTTCTTCATAGCAGAGTCAATAGCCACAAAAAGATTGAAATCAGTTAATTCAGTACTATAAACCTTGCCTTTAACAGTTAATCTAACATGAAGTTCATATTTCGAATTCTCTTCATCCGGACTTTTATGAATTGGTTTAACAGTCATAGTTAAATTGTCTATTGCTCCAACTTTGTCGGATATTTTTCGTGCATAGTTGCCTACAATCTTTTTGACAACAACCATTTCAGAAAAACCGATTTCTTTAAACCCTACTAAAGTTATATTTCCGCCTAATTCTATCATCTTCTTCACTCCATTCGAAGATTACTTAAAACGACATTTAAACATCCTTTTAAGATATCTGTCACTATTATTATATTCTTAGAACTAAAACTATTTAAAGTTTGTGAAAAAATTAGAAAAAAATGTAAATTTATACAAATTCTACTTTTTTTGCACGAATTCCGCTTGATTGCGCGTGTTGCTTCTTACAAACTGTACACTCATATCTGAAATCCGTTTTCTTACTCTGTTTCTTACCAATCATTTTAGGTTTAGTTGGTTTAGAGTATTTACCAAGATTTCCCGCTCCTCTTCTTTCTCCACGAGCTTGAACACGATGTGTTGAACCAAAACTCATAGGTCTAGATGCGTTTCTAGCTCTTCTTTTAGCTAGAGAGACTTTGTGTTCAGTATGTTTATTACAAAACGGACAATGTCTGTTCATCAGTTTGGGTACTTTCATAGATTTGGAGAAAACGAGATTTCTTTTTAAATATATCTGTTTGATTTATGGGTTTAACGGCTTTATTCGCCAAATTTAAATAAAGGATGTATTTAGTTTTAACAATGTCCGATCAAGTCAAAGGAAAAAAAGTAATCTTAAACACAAAACAGTTAAAAATGATTGCGGGTTTAGTTGAAGCCAAATTCATACTTGAAATTAGAAATGAATCTAGTGATTACGAAGATTGGTGCGATCTGGATCTAGATGTAATTAAAGAATTAACAACATACTCTGAAGATATTTACAGGATAACATTACATAAAAATGAAGAAATAATCGAATTAGAGTTTCATAAAACCGAAACGACAACTCCTGAAAACATAGTTTCAGATATATTGTCCAAGTTAATTAATGAAAAACACATATGCCAAGACGACCGAGTTTTAATAATTCTTGATAACAGCATATCAAAATATAATTCAACAATTTTAGTAGTGGATGTTAACCGAGTATCCTACAGAATAGGTAAATTCAATCTCGCTGAAAACATGTCTTCAGAAACCATCTTGGAAGCTGTTTTAGACGTAGCACAACAAATTGCAATAGAAGGAAGAGAAGGAAAAAAAGTTGGAACGCTTTTTGTTATAGGAGACGAAGAAGAATTAAAAGATTACACTCGTCAATTAATAATGAATCCATTCAAAGGTTATGAAAAAGAATTTTGCGACATAACAAATTTATCCTTACATGAAACCATAAAAAACTTTGCACAATTAGATGGCGGATTCATAATAAACAAAGAAGGAAGAGTTCTTAGCGCAGGAACATACATAGATGTAGATACAAGCAATATCAAAGCTTATGCTGGTTGGGGAACTAAACACTTAGCAGCTGTAGCAATAACTAAAGAAACAAATTCAGTTTC
>CAZCGV010000028.1:9825-10968 GCA_964498515.1 uncultured Methanosarcinales archaeon | reverse complement strand
TATTTAGGATTAATTGTTTTAGAAGGACCACATGATTGGTTACCTGAATTATTTGGCGAGGATAACCCTCTTTTAGACGATCCCTTCAGCAATATTCAAGATATATCAGATACTTTAAATCAAATCCAAAAACGAAACCAAGCATTAGCTTTAGAAAAGAACTGTATAGAACTATATTAAAAATGAAAAAAGCACAACTTGAAATGGGAGAAACAATCTTTGCATTAATCATAATAATTTTATTAATAATGATGGGATTGATTTTTGCGTTCAGAGGTGAGAAAGCAACCATAGAAGAAAAAGTAGATACTTTGGGAAACTTAGATGCTGCGGCCCTAGCACAAGTAGTTGCAAACCTTCCTGAATTAATTTATTCTCCAGGTAGCGTTAAACAACAATCTTCTTTTGACAAATCCAAAATTCAAGCCTTTCAAAAATTAATTGATGATTATCCTGAACTTTCTAGAGAATATTATTTTGACAAACTAGGTAACGTAGAAATTATAATAGAACAAATTTATCCCGAAACAACTGAACCCCCTATTGAAATATATCTTAATGACTTTGATGTAGACGACATAGTTATGAGTTTTGGAACTCCTGTTAAGATTCCAACTTCAATATACGATCCTGTAACAAATCAATATGCTTTTGGCGTACTTTATGTAACGAGGTATGTGAGAAAATGAAAAAAGCACAAATAGAAATTATGGGTTTAATATTCATTGTTTTAATTGTAACTATTGCTATGCTTTTTTATGTTTCTAATTCAGTTAAAGACGATCTTAATCCAGGTATTGATCAATTTAAAACATATGCTAATAGTGAATTATCTATGAGTTTTATAGAGGTCTTTCTAGACACATCTACTTGTGGTACTAACATACAAGAATTAATTGTAGATTGTGCTAAGTCAAAACAAATTCGTTGTGATGCAAAAACATCTTGTGAACAGGTAGAAGAAGTTGCAGAACAAATTTTAGAAGATACTTTGATACTTTGGCAAGTTCCATACGGTTTAGTTATTGAATATAATTCTTTTACGAATTATACTAACGCTACAGAAGATTGCATGCCTGGCGGACAAATCAAAGGAAAATATCCTCCTGGAAGACAACCAATATCTTTATATCCTGGTACTGC
>CAZCGV010000028.1:7607-9725 GCA_964498515.1 uncultured Methanosarcinales archaeon | reverse complement strand
TAGTATTTGATGATGCCTTAAAACATTCTTGGAAAGGTTACAAAATAGTTTCAAACATACCTTATCATTTATCTGATCAAATAATGAAAAAAGCAATAATTGAAGATATTAACGAATTAGTTTTAATAGTTGGTGAAAACTTTAAAGAAAATTTAGAAGAGAACAAATCAACAATAAGTTTAATATCAAATATGTATTATAAGATTAAGTTTGAACAAAAAGTTTTAAAAAAATCATTTTCTCCACCCCCTCGAGTCGATTCTTGGTTAATTTCATTCAAGAAAAGAAAACTTTCCATAATTGAAGACATTTTAGTTTCAGTTTTCAAACATAAAGGAAAATTAAAGAATGCTTTAATCAATTCTTTTAAAGGAAAAACAAAAAATCAAGCCCGAGAAATAATGTCGTCTTTAAACTTAAATCAAAAAAGTTTGGAAACCTCTACATCTAAAATAACTCCTAAGCTTCTATTAAGGTTAAAAGAAAGCCTAGAAAGCATAAAAAGTTCTTTATAAAGGAGTTTAACGTTTGGGGAAACATTTAAATACTAGTTGTGGTTAATGTATACTAACATATTTAATGTTTAACGAGGTGTAATTAATGTTTTGGAATAAAAAAGGCTCGGAAATGTCTATGAACATCATAATCATAGCGGCTATCGCTCTTTTGGTTTTGGCAATTTTAGCAGTTTTGTTAATGAAACAAGGCGGAAATTTAGCTGAATCAACAAGTTGTGAAGGAATGGGAGGATATTGTGAAGATTCAATGTCTGCATGTGAAGGTACAGATGTTCCTAAACCAGATTCAGGCTGTAAAACTAAATTAGGTTCAGATAAAGGATACTGTTGTATTCCCCTAGGTTAAAATTTTATTTTTTTTCTTTTTCAAACGATGAGGTATTGTGATGATAAAACTATTTAATTCTAGAAAAGGTGAATGGAGTCTTGAACTTGTAAGTAAAATTGTAGTCGTTGGCATAATTTTAGCAATACTTATTTTTGGACCTATTTCTTTTGCAAAAACAGGATTCCAAGGAATAACTTCTTGCGAAGGTCAAGGAGGAGTTTTATCTGCAACATGCGATCAAGATGTATCTCAAAAACATATTTTTAATTTTGTTTATGGAAAAAGTGCCAAAGATAACAAACCTGCAATGATTTGTTGCATGCCTTTAGACGATGTTAGCCAAGAAGAGTTTGATAAATTTAAAGAAGAAACTGAGTTTCAATCACAATCTTATTTTGGAGTTAGTGCTAATCTAGGAGTTTCTTCATGGATTCCACCAAATGATGGATTTATTGTAAATAATGAAATATATGTAAAATATAACGGGGTTAAATTAGAGCCTTTAGAAATAAAAAATTTTGATAACAGTAAATTTCAATTAGAATTCGCAAATGGAATTAAAGATGGAAAATATTGCACTATTGAAATAAAAAATCAAGAAAAAATAATTATAACTAGAAGTTGGGATAAATGCGAAGGTAAAGCTTACATGGTTAAAGACTTTAAAGGTTTAGAAGGCCAAGCGTATGAAATTGGATTCACAGTTTATGATAAGGAAAATGGCAATACTAAACAAACAAAAACAGTTACAGTTAATCCCAAAAGCAGCACAAATACTGAAACTTCAAATATAGATTATTCTTTTATTGTTGAATCTAATTCAAAATTATTTACAGGCGTCATGTTAAATAAACGATATTGTGTTTTAGATTTACAGCCAGATGGTTCAAGTTTTAACGTAGGCAATTATTATATATTTTCAGATTATGATTGTTCAAGAAGCCAACCAATACAACAAAATCAATTGGCTTTAAAAAAATTAGAATTTTTTGAACAATTAAGTTTTAAAAATGCAAATAAAAATTATCTTTGTATTTTTTTAAGAAAAAATCAAAATGAGTTTTCTAAACCCATTGAGGTTAGAAGTTTAGACTGTGATTATTTATTTATCACTCCTCCAAATAATTATGGCCAATATGATTCTTGTGAAGAAATTCCTGCTCAATTATGTTTAGATATTAACACACGTATAACTAAATTTAGTCCAAATCTTGCATGTACTTTAAGTCAAGACAGAACCAAATGCGAATCTTGTCCAGAAGATGAATTTGG
>CAZCGV010000028.1:0-7507 GCA_964498515.1 uncultured Methanosarcinales archaeon | reverse complement strand
CGTCCTAAATAAAAATGAAATCAAAAAAAGCATTTATAGTTGAAAGTGGGAGTTTAGTTGGAATAATTTCAACATTGCTTTTAATCGCTTTAGCAATATTTGCTTTACTAAAATTAAATTTAATATGAAAAAAGGAGATGTATCATTTGGAATGGTTGTCATAATTATACTTATGCTAATTTCAGCTGTATTCGCATTTCAACTACTAAAACAACAAATGGATACCATAGGTAAATTTTCTTCTCAAGGAGCATTATGTTTAGCTACATTAAAATTACAAGAAGGTAGCTCTCAAAAAATAACTGAAGACATATCTATAGGATTACTTTCTCAAAAATGTTCAACAATATACGAACAAATAAAATTAATTCGAACAAATGTTCCTTCCCCAATAAACGAGTCCAATAAAAAATGGGCTCTTGAAAAAAAAATTGCAGATAGAATGGCTCTTGTGTGGTGGATGATTGGTGCAGGAGAATTGAAAACAATTTGGCAGGATAATGGGATAATTCAAGATTATTTAAAATATATACGATATGATCCTCCAAATTGGCAATGTTTAACTATGATGGAATTCACAATCGAAGAATCGTCATATTTGCCTGAAAAACCATTATATAGTGGAGATCTTTTAGAATTTTTAAGAAATACAGAATACGTTGTAAATAAAGGTGGAACTAAAACCGTAATGACGTATTATGAATACTTAACGTCATTTGCAGGAATAGATACGGGTAAAATTATTCTTGGAAATGTTTTATTTAAACCTGGTGAAACTTATGCAATTTCTATTCTTAACCCTCCCGCAAGTGATAAATATTCTTTTTTAGGAGTTATGGGGTATTGTATGGGGGGAGTTGTTGTAGGTTATGCTTCTGGTAAGTTGGGAGCGACAGGAGTCACTTCTCTTTCAACAGGTTCCATTTTATTAGGATCCAAACAATTAGCTTCCTCTGTGGCAATTGGTTCTACTTTTGACTTTATGGGGGAACAATGTGGAAACTCAATGGCCTCTTTAATTCACGGAGAAGAGTTAACAGATGCGTTAAAACAATCAATAGAAGGTTCAGGATTATCTGAAGCTTTATATAAAGACATTGATCAATCAATATTAGATGAACAACCAACACACATGTTTGTATCAACATCAAAACATGCAGGTTGGTTAGGGTGCGTAAAAATATCAGCAGGTGAAAAACAATGAAATTAACTTCTAAAGCGGAAATAAGTCCAATGATTTATTATATTCTGATTGGCTTACTTGTTTTACTTGTTTTATTTTTTCTCACAAAGGATTGGTTCACAACTTCCTCAAACATTTCACAACTCCCCGTAAACATAGGTCCTTCAATAACTTAAAATGAAATCAAAAAAAGCAGCATTAAATTCAACATTGTTGGGATTCATATTAGTTTTATTGCTACTTGGTGTGATGGTTATTTTTTTAGAAAACTTTAGAGATAAAGCATTAGACGCAAAAAATAGTTTAGCAGATCCTAAAAATTTAGAAGATTTATTTGGAATCAAATTAGATTTAAGCGATGGTGAAATAAGATACAATTTAAATGACGAATTGGACCCTGAGTTTAGAGCTTATGTTGATTTAATTTTACATCAAATCTTCGATCCTGAATATGTTATGTTGGATCGAGATAAAACTGAGATTTATAAAAATTCAGACAAAAAATTAAGATGGTTCGAACCATTTCCTTTAGATTCAAAATATGGTTTTGAATTTTGGGATGATGGAGAAGGAATAATTGTTTTCATAACCACAGAATTAAATAATAAATATTTATACACATCATATAAAAATTTACCTTTCCTAAAAAACAAACATATAGCAATTGTTAAAGGAAATATAGAAGGAATACCGACAATTGATAAAACTACAATAGATGCTTTAGGCTCTGTTTGGATTTTAAGAAATAATTGTCCCTATGCACATACAACACCATATTCGGATTGGACTTCATATCTTTGGTCTACAGATATGATTAATTGGATTGATCCTGATTGGAGAGGTTTAACAAATGCCGCAACTACTAAATATTCTGCCTCTATGCCTGCAGGATATTTTTTAAACGATGCTCGTTCAGTTTATCCATTAAATGTAGTAGGTATGTCTTTAGCAAAAGAAGATGATAAACCTTTGCGTCAATTATTTTGGATTAAAAACCAAAAAGATGCTAGGTTAGAATATAATAAGGCTTTTGCAACTAGAGGGCATTTAATATTAACAATAAATTCTCAAGATTCAAAAATTTTGTTACCGAGTGAATCCAAATATCGTATGGAGGACCACACCTTTGTTGTTTTTTTCCCAACAATCGATTATACTATCGTTACAGGAGATTCTTGGTGGAATTATGACATTAGTAATAATTGTAAAGCAAATAAAGGGGTTTGTGTTGTGGCATCTGAGAAAGATGGAGCCTTTATTATAGAAGGGCACGGATTTTTATTTGGAGACTCAGTTCATGAGTTGACTACTGAAAATATTAAAGCATGTAATTAGGTGAAAAATATGAAAAATAAAAAAGGAAACGATTTTTTAATGGGCTTGATGATATTATTATTATTGTTCGCAGTAATTTTTGGAGGCCTCTTTGCAAAAGATAAATTCTTTCCAAAAGCAACAGCTCAATTCTTAGATATGATTCCTTCAATAGGCTGTCCAGGTAATTCTACGGAAGTTTACATTTTAACTCCTGAAACTTTCAAAGCATGTGAAAACGAATTTAAAAAAGATGAAAAACTTTCTGCAATACACTCCTCAATATCTGAGCACATTCCAACGATTCTTTGGGATTCTTACGAGGATTTAGATGATCAAAATGTGTGTGTTTCTTCATCCAAAACTCCTCTACAAACAAAACTATGTTCTCAAATGGATTGTTTAAAGAAATTTGCTCCGGTTACGGATTTACACATAAGCAATTTTAAAAAATATGTTTTAAAAACCACTAAATATCCGCCAGTAAATCAAAATTTATTTGATGAAAAACAAGATACCTATTACGAAACTAAATGTTTAAAAACGAGTTGATTATGGTGAATAAAAAAGCAGGATCATATATGCTTGAAGTGATGGTTAGTACTTTAATTGTAGTGTTAACTATATTTTCATTATATGGTTGTGTTACTAAATCAAGCAACATCATAACTAATCAAGGAGTTCAAGATAATTCAAATATTCTCGTTCAAATAAATCAAGAATTAACAAAGTTAGATTTAGGAGAAGGATTTAGTTTTCAAGAATCTTATTTAGGTGACAAGTATGATTCATTTGTTTATGACGATGCAAAGTGGTCAAGAACAAAAGAAATTTCCTTTGTAGAAAATGAATACGTCTTTTTATTCTCTAAAGGTTCTGACAACATAGCGTTATTTGACCGAAATGTTCCTCAAAAATATGTTGAATTTGAGAGACCAGATATTCAAGAATGTAAAGATCGCGCTTGTATTTGTTATGTTTCTGATTTAGAACTATGGCATGTTGATGAACCTAACGGTAAAAAAATTTTAGAGCTTGAAGAAATCAACAATAATTTGATAAAATTAGAAAATCCTAATTGTATTTCCGCTTCAAATCAAAATTCAGAATTTGTAGATAGTAGAGGATATTTAGACAGTCATCTTTATTTTGATAGCAAATTTAATGATTTAGGTATTTCAACAAAAAGGCCAATTTCTTTAGAAGTTTTTTCACTATTGTATTTCGACGTTTTATCTGAGACAGAAAATAACATATATTTTTTCAATCAATTTAATAATTTACCAAATAAAAAAATTTCTGAGAGATTATTTTTTGAACAATATTGGAATGGAGGCTTAGTTTTAGGAGGGTATGGGTATTCTAGGACGAATTCTATTGAAAATGGATTTGATGAAAAACCTGAACAAATATATTTAACTAAATACCATAACGATTTGCGTGAATATTCAAATTACGTTGGAGTAACTATAAGTTCTCTTTATTCAATGGATAAAGCTACCTTAGAAACTATGTCTGATAAAAAAATATTCATTGAGATGAATTCATTATTAAAAAAATTCAAACCATACAATCTAGATTCTCCTTCAATGGTGAAAGAATATTATTCAAGAACAATTGAATTTAATCCCTATCATTTTTTAGACTTATTCGGTGTAGCTAATACCTATGAAAAAAAAATAAAATTAACTATTTCAAAAAATAAAGAAAACAAATTCGATTTAGATTTAATAATATTTTCTCATTCAAATTGGAGAGATGGATTATCAACAGATATGGAATTTATCTTGCCGGATTCTAAAACTGAGATTTGTTTTGATGATTTTAATATGGATCAAGCTAAAGAATTGATGTTGCTTAAAGAATGTGATATAGACTTAAATTATGTTATGACAATTAATCCTGAACGTAAATTTGTAATAACGAGGGTCGAAGAAATTGTTTCGTAAAAATAAAAAAGCAGAATTCATGTTAGAAGAGCTAGGTTTTGTAATTTTTTCAACAATTGTTGGTTTGGCAATGATTTTATCTGCTTCAGATATATCTGTGGATGGTGCTATAAATTCAATTATTGGTAAAGATACATCTTCTACAACCACAGCTGTTTTAAGTTTACCGCCCTCATTCAACATTGCCTTTTCTCCTCAATTAGATGTTGAGTCCAGGTGTGTTAATATAGAGGATAACACTATATCTGCGATAAAATGTGAAAATAATTATTATGGTATCGATTCTTATAAGCGAGATATACATTTCCCCATGTCTGAAAATATGAATGTACAAGTTGAATCCGAAGACATATTATATTCACAATTAACAATACAAAAATTCAATAATAACTTGATTTTTACATCGGGCCAGATTCAAACCACTGGCGACATAACCATCTCAGAACAATTTAAAGAAAAATATCTTTTTATTTCCATTGAAAATCCAAATTTAAATGAAATTATATCTTCTTTTGATAAAATTGCAGATCCTCAAATAAAATCTCCAACCCAAAATGAAGCAAAAGTGCACATAAGCTTCACTATTTCCGAAAATGACAAATCCATCATAAAATACTCTTCTTCCAACGCACTGCTTTTAGAACCTCTCGCGAAAAAATTAAATCAAGTGCTGATTAAAATAAATTCTCAAATTCCTTCTTCATTTAATCTAGAAGGTGTTTTTTCAGAACCAAAATTAAATTCCAATGAAATTTCAATATTTCTGGAGAAAAAATTCCTGAATTCAGACACTGATCAAATAAAACAAATTTTAGGGTCGTCAATAACCTCCATTTTTGAATAAAATCTCAATATTTATAAAGAATCATTATTATAATAAGTATATGTTGAGACTAGGCAAAAAATCTAATATTGCTGACAAAACACCAATATATATTATATTAATTCTTTTACTTGCAATATTTTTACCTGCTTATGCAGGTTTTACAAGGGTAGCTATAAACCAAAAATATTCCATTCCAGATAATATGGATTTAATTTTAACTTATGAAACCCTGGTTAATTCATGTTTCGCATATCAAGATGCTTTTTCAGGAAGGTATTTTCAAAACATTTTAGATCCTCAAAAAATAGAAGATTCAAATCTGAAATTTTGTTTTTTAGAATCCTCTGTTACAATGAGCTATTCAGATGTTTCAGTAATTGTACAAACCACTAGGAAAACAGGTTTAAATTCAATATATTCTGCAAAAACAAATAGTAATCTTAATCCTAAACAGAATATAACTATGGCATGTGCAGTAAAAATAAATTCGGGAGAAATTGTTCCTGCTACAATAACGGTATTAATATGATTTTAAAACATTCAAAAAAAGGTGCGTATTCACCCTCTGATTGGCTGGATTTATTTATAGTTATAATTTCTATGGCTATTGTTCTAGGAGTTTTAATGTATATGTCTCATTTCAAAGCTAATGAAACCAAAATAGTGGAAGAAATCTTATCGACAGAACATTTAGCACAAAGACATTTATTAACATATTCTCAATTAACTATTGATTTCAATTACCAAAAAACATCCATTGCACAAAGACTTTCAGATTTCACATATGAATCTAAATTCAAATTAGATGAATTAACTGAAGAGAAATTAACTCAACTCGCAAACGAATATTTTTCAAACATTCCAAATTCAAGGATTACTCTGAAAATTAAAACATTGACTTCCGATGTGGAACAATACATATACGGATCTGAAAATTATCGTGGTTGTAATATTTTATCTACAATAAGTTTACCATCTAATGAGCGATATGAAGATTATGTTGAATTGATGTATGAACATTGCAAGACCCTTCCTCCTTCAGACAAAAAACCTCCAAAATTAGAAAATATAAATATACAATAAAATGAAAAATTTAAAAAATTCCAAAAAAGCAAGCATAAGATTAATTGCAATATTTATGTTTTTAGCTTTGTTCATATTCATTCTAAATTATACTCAAAAATCAGATATAAACATCGTTGTTGGAGAAAATGTACAATCCATTTTACAATCAAACCAAAACGCGGAAGAAGTAGCATCCTACATTGACCAATCTTTAAAAAGTTCAACAAAAAGCACAGTCTCTGAATTTCAATTTGACCTTCAGAAACAACAGACTTCCTGTGGTGAACACGTACACCAAATTTATCTATCTAAAGATAAACAAATATGTGTTCCTGATTTTGAATTATTCTTTAAACAAACATTAGATGATAAACTTCAAACACATTTATCTAAATTCAAATCAATTTCTTTAATGAATTTTCAATATAGTTTTGATTTAACGCAAACTTATGAAAATCAACAAACAAAAGCAAATCCAAAATTAAATATAAAATTAATTCCTCAAACACCCATACAAGTTCCCATTGTTGGTCGAGAATTTCAATATTTAGTTGAGACTATGTCTTATCCAGTTGGACCTTTAGGTGGTTGTGGTGAAGAAAAAATCGTTAATTGTCAAACAAATGATTGTATTTCAGATGTAGCTATAAAACTTTATAATACATATATGTATGCAGGCAATAAATATCCTTACGTTTGGGGTGGAATGTCTCCTTATGCTTTTGCAGATTCAACTGAAGGAGGCAAATGTTCAAATATATTTGAAGAAAATTATCCTCCAAGAAACATTCCAGGATCAATAGATTTAATGATTCCTGGTTTTGATTGTTCGGGGTGGGTTTGGTGGGTTGGTAAACATGCGAATATTTCTCAAATAGCTGATGTGAGATTAAGTGCCCACGCACTTTATGAGCAATTTAAAGAATCCCCTAACGAAGTAGTATGGATGAAAACAGATAAAGCCATAACTCCTCAAGAGCTTTTAAAATTAGCAAAACCCGGAGACATAATCTTCACAAAAAAAGATTATCAAAAAGAAATGGGACATGTGATGGTTTATATTGGAAACAATGAAGTAATACATTCTTTCGGTGGTGTTGGTTTAGTAAAAGAACCTATACGAAATTCACAAACATATTCATTATATCCTCAAATCTCTGCAATCGTAAG
>CAZCGV010000027.1:0-10978 GCA_964498515.1 uncultured Methanosarcinales archaeon | reverse complement strand
ACAATAAATTCCAATAATTTAACATACTCATCAGATACAGAAACTAAATCTTTCTTAGTTGCTTTATCTGCTTTATTCATAACATCAATATATTCAATTCTATCTCGTTTGTCAATAACAATAGGAGGATAATTCAAATCCATTAAAATTTTATTCATCAACATTCTTCCAGTTCTACCATTACCATCAGAAAATGGATGGATTTGTTCAAATTTATGGTGAAATAATGTAGCCAATACCAAAGGATGTAATTTTTTCTTATTTGAATTGAACCATTTAAGCAACAATTCCAAATCTCCTTTAACATAAATAAAAGGTGTTGGTTTGAATGGTTGTCCAAAAATATGAATATCATGATTTCTCAATCCTTTTCTATCATCAATTCTATCTAATAATTCATCATGAATATTTACAATCAATTTCAAATCTAATTTTGGGTTTTTATCAATTAAATCATAAAAAACTCTTTTAGTATTTTCCAAATCATGAATTTCTCTCACAGATTTATTTTTAGGAGTTTTTTGATTAACAAATAAATCAACAGCTTCCTTTAAAGTAATTGTATTACCTTCTATTGCTGTAGAGTTTACAGCAAATCTAATTAAGAAATATTCTAAAATATCTTTTTGAGTATTTTTATTTAATTTTAAAAATTCTTTTTGATAATGTAATTTTGTTGCTTCTATTTCTTCTAATTGCTCTTTTGTTAAAAGTTCTTGAGATTTTAACTTAGATTGTTTAGCTAATTCCAAATAATGATTTGATTGAAGGAATTTTTTAATAGTTTTGTATGATTTTCTTATTTCTTTAGAATAATTTTTCTCTAAATCTTCAATTTTGATTTTGGATAAATCTGTACCTAAATTAGCTAAATCTTTGGCAATAACTCTGGATCCTTCTCTTACAGATATTCTTAAAGTATATTGTGTTTGATTTCCAATTTGCTTTTTGTGAATGTATGCCATGTTTATTAGAAAGATTAACTCATTTATAAATGTTGCCCTCTACAATTCAAAAATACAATGTAGAGGGTAACTTACCCTTTATTTTTTGATTTGGAATAAAAAAGGGTAAAAAGCCTTAGTCCTCAGATGAGGTGATGAGAGCATCCGTGCGGGAGGGGGAATTTACTCTTTTGTCCATTTTGACGATATTAAGTAAAATTATAGAAAGAAATATAAAGTTTCAATGTCATTTTTAACTATACTAAGCACGTTTTTAAAAATTAGGAGATATATAAAATGGCGAAAACATTCGGAAAATGTAAACTATGTAATGCAGCGAAATTTCTCAATTCTACAAGTCTTTGTAAAAGGTGTGCAAGAAATCCCGCAAGTATGGAAATTAAAAAAGAATTTGCTGAACATTTAAAAGAAGATAGGGCAGCAGAGAATGAATTTAAAAAACACGATTCTCAAGATGCACAGGAAATAAAACTTTTAGAATCTAAAGAACATTTAACTTCTGAAGAAAAAGGAAGATTGATGGAATTAATCCCTGCTCTAACTAGTTTAGTTGATTTAGATAAATATTTGGAAGAAAAACATAATCCAAAACCTATTGAAACTGTTAAAAAAGAAGAGAAAGCTGATTAATTTTTTTATTTTTTAAATATTCAAAGAAAAGAATAAACTCCACATCTTATATCTAAATTGTTGACATTAATGCTTTTCTGAATTTTCTTAATAAATTCAAGTATCTTTTTACCATTTCAATCAAATCATTTATAAACAAACACTCATTACTAACTAAAATAGGTGTTTTTTACATGCTCACAGACAAAGAATTGAAAAAGAAGTTTATAAAAGAAGTCTCCAAAGATCCCGACAAGTATTTTGCAACTAAAATTCTAAAACAACACCATTACAAAAGAAGCCAATGTAAAACATGTAAAAAATTCTTCTGGTCAATAAACCCCCAACAAACATGTGGAGATGCATCTTGTCAAGGAGGATTCACATTTTTAACCAATTCCTCAAACTCTTTAACATACATCCAAGTTTGGAAAGAGTTCGAAAAACTATTCAAATCATATGATTACATATCGATAAACAGATATCCAGTTGTAGCTAGATGGAATCCAACAACAGAATTTACAATCGCAAGTATAGCTGCATTCCAACCATTCGTAATAAATGGAGAATCAGAACCACCTGCAGAAAAATTAGTCATACCACAATTTTGTTTAAGATTTGGAGACCTAGCAAACGTAGGAGTTACAATGTCCCACATGACTGGGTTTGTCATGATAGGACAACACCAATTCACAACAAAAGAAAACTGGGATCAAGATAAAGCATTCGAAGAAATACTAACTTGGATTACAAAAGGTTTAAACCTAAAAAAAGAAGACGTAATCTTTCACGAAGATGCATGGGCAGGAGGAGGAAACTACGGACCATGTATGGAATTCTTTTCAAGTGGAGTAGAATTAGGAAACCAAGTTTATATGATGTATGAACAAGGACCAAATGAAGAAAGAAACGAATTAACATTGAAAGTTCTCGACATGGGAATGGGTATGGAACGAAATGCTTGGTTCTCACAAAAAACACCAACAATTTATGACGCAACATTTCCACAAGTAATAAACAAATTAATCAAACAAACTAATGTTCATTACGATAAAGAATTCATGCTAAAATACGTACCATATGGGGCTTACCTAAATTTAGATGAAGTAGAAAATATACACGAAGCTTGGAAACAAGTAGCTAAAAAAATGGGCGTATCCATAGAAGTGTTAAAACAAAAATTAGAACCAATGACTGCAATATATTCAATTGCAGAACATACACGTTCACTTTTAGTCGCAATATCAGATGGAATGCTTCCTAGCAATGTTGGAGGAGGATACAATCTCCGAACAATATTAAGAAGAGTATTAAGTTTCATAGAAAAATTCGAATGGGATATTGATTTAACAGAAGTTTGCCGTTGGCACGCAGAAGAATTAAAAGATTTATTTCCAGAATTACTTTCAAACATAGAAGATATTGAAAAAATATTGACTATAGAAAAACAAAAATTTTATGACGCAAAAAAACGAAATCATCAAATCATAACAAACGAATTTAATAAAAACATGATGATATCAACAGAGCGACTTTTACAATTATACGATTCGTATGGAATAACTCCTGAAGAATTAAAAAAAGAAGCACCAAAAACAATTGAACTAGATGTACCTGAAAACTTTTATTCCTTAATTTCAGAATATCACGAGAAAAAAGAAAAAGTAGTCAAAGGAACGAATCACGACAAACTAATCAATACAGAAAACATACCTCCAACAAAAGTAATGTATTACAACGATTGGGAAATAAAGGAATTTACTGCAACGGTGCTTAAAGTAGAAAAAAACATATTTGTACTTCTAGATAAAACAGCATTCTATCCAACAAGTGGAGGACAACAACACGACACAGGAACAATAAATGGAAAAAAACTTTTAGAATGTGTTAAACAAGGAAAACATATAGTCCACATAGTTGAAGGAGCAAATTTCCAACCAGGAGACACAGTTGTTTGCGAAATAAATTTAGAACGAAGAAAACAATTAACACAACATCATACAGCAACACATGTAATCAACGGAGTAGCAAAAAAAATACTTGGAAATCACATCTGGCAAGCAGGTGCAAGTAAAAGCGTAAAAAAAGCAAGATTAGATATAACTCATTTCGAGTCTTTAACAAACGACCAACTCGCTCAAATAGAAAAAGAAGCAAATGAAATAATTAAACAAAAGATACCTATAAAGAAATCTTTGATGCATAGAGCGAAAGCAGAAAACCAATTTGGATTTAAACTATATCAAGGCGGAGCAGTACCAGGTACAGAAATCAGAGTAGTAGAAATAGAAGGATTAGATGTGGAAGCTTGCGGTGGAACGCATTTAAACAACACATCCGAAATAGAACAAATTAAAGTTTTAAAAAGTTCCAAAGTACAAGACGGAACTATACGAATAGAATTCGTTGCAGGAAAAGCAGCATCAAGTTCAGATACAAAAGAATCCCAATTAATTATAGACGCAGCAAAACTTTTGAATTGCACACCAAAACAAGTACCTTGCAGAGCAGAAGAACTTTTTATTAAATGGAAAAAGGCAAAAAAATCACAACTTCTAAAAAAAGATTTTGATTTAATTGGTACAAAAGAAACAATAGGGGATCCTTTAACAGAAACCGCACAAATATTAAAAACACAGCCAGAACACATAGTTAATGCAATAACCAAATTCTTAAATCAATATGGTTCGCTGAAAAGAATAGCAAAGTAATTTTTTAATTTTCTAAAATATATTAATTACTCTCAAGTGATAACATGACCGAAAGGTTTATAAACTACTTCTTATTAATAAAAACATGCTTCCAAAAATCATAAAAACAGCATTAATCACAGTTTCTTTAATATATGGTTCTATGTTTGGTAAAACATACAAAGGACCAAATTATATTGCAAACTTAAACCAAGATTCATTTGGAATAGAAATGCATCAAAAATACAAATACAAACCAATATTGATGAATATCGCAGGTAAAGAAATAACTTCAGACAATTTAATCAAAATCATACAATCCTACAATTCTGTTGAAATGCTAAAACGAAATGAAGATGGCTCATTATCAACAAATAATGGATATCACATGCAAGAATTATCTGATAAAAACGGAAATAACATAACCATTTTAATTTCATCCGATTTAGACAACTTAGAAACTGAAATAAGAAAAGCAGATCTAAATAAAGATGGAAAAATTACTCAATTCGAAACTAGAAATTATCAACTACTTTCCGAACAAGATAGAGAAAAATTAGAAAAAGAATTCTACAAAGCATACAATATATCTTCAAAAAAAGAATTTGAAAACTACATGCAACAAATTCAAAAAGAACGAATAGAATATATTAACAAATAAATTCTGATGTAAATAAACTGCAGGAATAATTCTGAACTCTGCAAACGTTAACTGAAATCTGTATGTTGTATTCTGCATTCATCATTTCGCACTCCCCACACTGGACATTCTTGTGTGAAGTTTATAAACACCAAAACCAAACTTATTCTTATGTTAGCACAACACACCTCAACTGAAAACAACCCCGAAACTACTGAAAGCTCTAAACCCGCAAACAGTAATCGGGGGCGTATTCTTTTCAACAAAGCATTTTTCGGCAAAACCTCATGTCTGAAAGTGACTCAAAACACTCTAGGTGAAGTATATTTTCATTTTGGTTTAAAAAACAAAGGTTGGACTTGGAAAAAAGTTAAATTCAATGATACAGAACTATCTGAAATAATCTTAGTAATAAATGGAAAAAAAGATTCAATCGCATTCTTCCACAATTTTAACGAAGAAAAAACTCAAATTTGGATAACGAGAAAAGAAGAACAAATAACATTCAAAACAAAACACGCATCAAGAACATTAACACAAGCAGAAGCAGGAGTGTTAGAAATCTTATTAAAACATTTTATAATTACAAGTTGCATCGTTTAACAATATTTTCTTTGTTCTTAATAAAAGAATAAAACTTCTTTAAAGACATGAAGCGTAAAGGTGGCCGCTTCATGCTCTAATAAAGAAATTCAAGTCAGCATGATTTATGTATTTCCGAAATAAAACATCTTTTCAATAGATACATCTGCAGGTGCAACACCATTTCTATCAATAGATTCTTTAACAGGATTTTTTGATGTGCCTTGGTTTATTCGTGCTCTATTTGCAGAAGCTTCGCTATTGCTTTTCAAAGTATTTATTAATTCAGTAGCTACTTTGAGTCTTTCCATAACTTGACCCATTTGATTTTCTAATTGCAATATTCGATTATCTGCATATTGCTTGAATCTTGAAAATTGTTGTGTTTGCATCTGTTGTTGTTCAGTTAGTTGGTGTATTAAGTTTTGGTCCATTTTGTTTACCGCGTTTTCTTCAATAGTTGAATTAGATTTAGGATAATCAGTAATTTCAGTTTTAGGAGTATTATTTTCAAATAAATGAGATTGCTCATTTCTAATTACATGTTGTGTGCCATTATGTGTAACAACACGTGTAGACTTTATTGACGCAATCGACTCAGGGGAGAAACCGCAGTTCATAAGTGACTGTTCAGCACGATAATTTTTATATTCGAAATCATCCATTGTAACTTTATTTATAAATATATTATTTATAAACCTTTCGTTATTTTAGTATTTGAGTATACATTTTTGTATATTGATTAACCAAAAACCGAATACATTTATAAAGTCAATTTAATAATTTTAAGTTAATTATGAAAAAAATAGATATTGATAAAATAATGTTTCTATTGTCTAAAGAATTTAAGCACCACGAAATGCCTATAATAGATCTTATAAAAACACAAACAGAAGATCCTTTTAAAATACTTGTAGGAACAATATTATCCGCTAGAACTAAAGATGAAACCACGGCAAAAGTCTCCACAAAATTATTCTCGAGAGCAAACACGTTCAAAAAACTAAACCAATTAACCCTTAAAGAAATAGAAGAAATAATTCGCCCAATAAATTATTATAGAAACAAAGCAAAATATCTAAAGCAATTACCCACTACAATACAAACGCAATTTTATGGACAAATACCTTCTGAGATAGATGAATTAATACAATTACCCGGAGTAGGAAGAAAAACTGCAAACCTTGTTAGAGCTACCGCTTTTGGCTTGCCTGCCATCTGTGTTGATACACATGTGCATAGAATTTCAAACAGATTAGGTTATGTTAAAACCAAAACACCTCTAGAAACAGAAATGAAGTTAAGAGAAAAACTACCTAAAAAACATTGGATAAATTACAACCCCTTCTTAGTTTCATTTGGACAAAACACATGCAAACCTATAAATCCACAATGTAAAATCTGTCCTATAAATTCTTTTTGCAATAAAATTGGTGTTAAACTACTATAAAGTAACAACAAAAACAAAACATTTATAAATCGATTTGCTTTTTCCATCTTTATGAACTCCAAAAATATTAAAACCAAGTCCTTAAACGAAAAGGAAAAATCATTATATAGAATAGTGAGCGAAACTAATTTTCGAGGAGATGTAGATTTTGAAGACAATTCTTATACGTCTGGTGAAGAAAAAAAATTAGCAGTATATTTACAAGTTGTTAACTATGGAAAAACTGGATTTCATGATATATTAGAAGATATATTGATTAATAGAGGAATTAAAATCATCAATGCTGAAAAAAGAATCGCAGATAGCGAATCAGATGAAGATATATATAAACATTCTGAATTTTCAGGTGCAATTGGAAATTTACATTATCAAATTATTGTTGATGCACCCTTACATAAACCATATGAAACAATCACTTTAGAAGGGAATGCCGACTTAAAAGGAAACGGTGTAGAAAATGCAAAATGTAAAACTTCTCTCACTTCAGTTATAAGAGCACTTGGGTTTTATGACAAACAATGCAATAAAGATAGTATTGATAAATAATTTATTTACCGAATCTTCTTTTTCTTTTTTCTTTAAATTCTTTTAAAACTTGAATAAAATCTTCTTTAGAAAATTCAGGCCAAGTTTTATCTAAGAAAAACCATTCACTATAAACAGTTTGCCAAGGTAAAAAATTAGAAGTACGAATTTCACCACTGGTTCTAATAACTAAATCAGGTTCATTTGAACAATACAAATAATTTGAAAACATATTTTCGTTGATGTCAGAAACAGGAACTTTCTCAGAAACAATTTTCTTAACAGCATCAATTATTTCCTCTCGTCCACCATAACCTAAACAGACATTAAGAAAATATTTAGAATTAGATTTAGTTAATTCAACAATATCTTTACACATATCTTGTATTTCTTTAGGAAATAAATTTAATCTTCCAAGAAAATTTACTTTCAACCCAAACATATTTATTTTATGTTTATTGTTTTTTATTTTTTCAAACTCTTCTTTAAGTAAAGAAAATAAATATTCTTTTTCTTCATCAGATCTTTCAAAATTTTGAATAGAGAAAGCATATATTGTTAAAATATTAATATCAAATTCCTTACACCAATCAAGAACTGAATTTAAAGTATCTCGACCACATTTGTGACCATTGGTTTTAGGCATTCCATTTGATTGAGCATATCTTCGATTACCATCCATAATTATGGCCACATGTTTAATCTTTTGAGTCATCTTATTACAACCAAACACAACAATTACTTTATAAATTTTATGTAATAAAATGAGTTTATCAACCAAACATTTATAATCTTCAAAAATTAAACACACATACAGGTGAAAAAATGAATAAATTCCCATATCTAATTTTAGTTTTAATGTTAATTTTAACAAGTTGTTCAACAAGAACAATACCAACAACAAATCAAGACTTCTATCACGAAGGAGAACCAATCACTCCAAAATCATTTAAATCAGCAGAAGAAGTAAACCAATTCGTTTCTTCAAACGTACAAACTTACAACACAAGAGATATTATGTTAACTTCAGATATAGGTATTGAATCATCAGGAGCAATGACAAAATCATTAGAATACTCAACAACAAACGTTCAAGTTGAATCAATTGATGAAGGAGACATAATCAAAACAGACGGAAATTATATATACACAATAACTGGAAATACATTATTCATAATACAAGCATACCCTGGAGAAGATTCAAAAATACTTTCCCAATACAAATTTGAAAACCAACCAACAGGACTTTTCATAAAAGAAGACAAAGCCCTAGTTTACGGAACAATAACAAACTATGAAAATATAGACGAATCAATATTACCTGGAACACAATTAACATTTACACAATTATTTGACATATCCGATAGAGAAAATATAAATTTAATCTCAGAAAAAGTATTTGAAGGGCATCCAACAACATCAAGAATGAAAGACGACGAAGTGTACATAATAACAACATCGTACTCTTTCGCACATCCTTTACCAATATATATTGATGGAGGAGTAGTACGAGATGTAAGCCCTAGAAAAATGTATTATTATAACATGCCATATTCTTCAACATCTTTTGCAGGAATACAAAGTATAAACATAAACACAGGAGATTTAGTTGATCAAAAAATCATAGCAACTCAAAGCGGTACTAAAATTTACGTTTCAGAAAATAACATTTATTTAGCATCCACAGAATACATAAACGAATGGGAAATAAGTAGAGAAATCACAAAAAAATTAATCCAACCAAAACTAACTGCAAAAGATTCTGAATTAATTTCAAAAATAAATTTAATAGAGTCTGATATTTTATCCAACTATGAAAAAGAACAAAAAATTTATCAAATTTATTCAAACGCAATATTAAGATTAAGTAGAGAACAACAAGAACAAATACAAGAACAAATACAAAAAGAAACTTACGAAGAATTAGAAAGATTAGAATATAGAACCTTTACAACAATAAATAAAATAAATTTAGCTAATGGAAATTTAATTTTAGATAACAGCGTTAAAATACCCGGAAGAATAAACAACCAATTTTCAATGGATGAGTTCGACCAAATATTACGAGTTACAACAACTATTGATCAAGTGTGGATGAAAGATGAAACGAAACCATCTGAAAACCACATATATACCATAACGCCAAAAATGGAAATAATGCAATCACTAAAAGGCATTGCAAAAACAGAAACAATATATTCTTCAAGATTTATAGAAAATAAATTATATCTAGTAACATTTAGACAAGTAGATCCATTCTTTGTATTCGATTTATCAAAAGGAGAAATAAAAGAACTAGGTCAATTAAAAATACCAGGGTATTCAAGATATTTACACCCATATGATGAAAATCATTTAATTGGTATTGGAAGAGATTCAACAGACGAAGGAAGAGTACAAGGATTAAAAATATCTTTATTTGATGTTTCAAATCCACAAAATCCAATTGAAAAAGCAAAGTATGTTTCAGACCAAAAATATTCTTCTTCAACAGCAGAATACGAACACAAAGCATTTCTATTTTCAAAAGAAAAAGAATTGTTAGTTATACCTATGTACAGCTACGACTACAAAACAAATGAAAATTATAATGGCGCTTTTGTTTTTAAAATAAACGAAGAAGAAATTACATTAAGAGGTTTAATTGACCATAGTTCTGGAGTTCAAAATTATTATGGCTCAGGAGTAGAAAGAAGTCTATACATAGAAGACGAACTATACACAAAGTCACCAAACTTATTAAGAATAAATTCGTTGGATGATTTAAGTTCAATAAAAGCTTTAATCTTAAAAGAAGAAACTACTGGAGACATTCCAGTTTATTAAAACTTTCTTCTAATTTTTTTATCTTTTCATGAGTTTTAATTAAATTATAATTAGCCATCTCAAGAACAGATTGAATATATTCTTTATCAACAATCAATTTACTGTTTATCCCGATAGGAGCATCTATTTTTTCACTACCATTAATCTTAACTACAATTTTATTTTTAATTGTAAGTATGCTAGAATGTTTAATCCCAATTTCCCCACACAAATCAAGAAGTTTTTGAGCACAATCTAAATCTCTACAACAAACATGCAGAATAAAAGGTTCCTGTTTAAACATAACTAATGTAGAAGGTAAATTATTAAGTGAATTCCAAATTTCTTCAAAAGAAACAACATCGTGGGAAACAAAAATCCAATTAGCAGTATTCTTTTTCTCTTTATCCATCATAGTAAAAATATTAATCCTTCCAGAACAAGAAGAAGTTGTAAAAAAATCTTTACTCGCGTTTATTTTTTGAATTAAAGGAATTAAGAACTCATCCACACTACCTTTTTTAGATTTATCTATAGAACTTAACTTATCCAATGTAGATTTTTTTAAAAATTCAAACTCCATAAGAAAATAAAAATAAGATTTATTTTATAAACCTTAACTAAATGGAAAAATAAAATCTAAGAATTTCTGCCAAAACGATTTGAAAACAGAACTACCTGCGACAGGCTCTTCATATTTTAAACCATTTGA
>CAZCGV010000026.1:7946-12264 GCA_964498515.1 uncultured Methanosarcinales archaeon | reverse complement strand
ATCTTCTAACAAGATTCCGCCTTCAACACTAACTGTTGCTGTACTAGTTCCTGTTGTAGAAACTGGAGTAACTGCTTCAGCTTGTAAGGAAGCTCCGATGTCAATTGCGCCGATTACGTCTTGAGTTTTAGCCATAGCTCCAACTACAATTGCCCCATTGAATGCTCCATTTTCAACAAATGGTGCAGGGTAATTACTTAAATCTGCTGCTAATGCACCTGCAAATGTTGTTGCAGTGATTAACGCTGCTGCTCCTAAAGCAACAATTTTTTTTACATTTTTCTTTACGTTCATATAAAAACACCTCGTGTTTTAAACTTAAATTTCTTTACTCTTTCTCACTTGCTGTCTTAGAATGTCATTACATGCAAAGATTGCATCGGACCTTGGAGAACCAAAGATCCTTTAAGCCTTCACATGCTAGTCATATCTCAAGCCAGCACACCTTTAGCATTGAAAGTATTAATTTCAGTTTATAAAGATTTCTATTCAAAAATTAAATTAAAACCACTCAATCACAGGAAAGCCCGTATAACCTAAGAATTCCTTAAAATTAGCCTGTTGCCCTTTCACAGTAACAATAAGATTTTAACAAAATCTCAACCCAACCCAAATACCGACAATTCAACCTTATTAGAACCAATTTAAAACAGAAACTCCTTTAATACCTAAAAATCCCCCTAAAGAGAACATTTTAATCAAAAAACATCATTAAAAACCACTTAAAACCAAATAAAGAACTTAAACCCCTGTTCAACATTAAACCCACATTTAAAAATATATCTATATTTCCTGTTAACATGAGTAAATTTAAACAAGATCCTAAAGGTTACTTTTTAATAGAACCTAGACCTAGCGAGAAATTACTTTATGCCCATTATTACGATAACAATCATAACTACGTACAATCGATTTATGGTCACACTACTGAAGAAATTTATCAGGCAATTATTGATTTAAATTTAATTTCTTCTTTACAGCATGCTGCTTATCTTGGTTCTGAACTAAGAAAAGCAGAAGAAGCTATGAAAGAAAATAAAGTTTACATTCAAGATGAAGAGTTAAAGTAATTATTCTCTTAACAACTTCAACATTTCAAAATAAAAATTCTGCGCTCGTTTTAAGGATGTTAAAGCTTTTGAATGTTTTATTTCAGAAGTCATATCATATTGAAAATCCCCTCGTTTCTTTCTTTCTCTCTCAAAAGAAAATATGATTTCATTCGTTTTAATATTTACTAAAGCTTCATCCATTAACTCTTGATAATCAATAATTAATTTTTTAACATCTTCTCTTAATAAAACTATTAATAAATCAGCCGTTACTTTGTGTACATTTTTATCCCCACAATCCCAACCTTTTTTATTTATAATTGCATTAGCAATATAGAACATAGAGTAATAACTAATAACTACAACCCACAAATCCGATTTATTGTTATCGTAAGTATCTTTAGCGAGAATTAAACTTTCATTAGCATTTTGTTTCAGTATTTCTATAATTTTAGGATCGAAATTTTTCTTTCTAATCAATTCTTCTTTAAGGTACGATTTAAAATTATCTTCCGCTTGTTTAATTCTTTCTTTAATTAACATTTTTTAAAAACCTATAATATTCTTCCACTCCAAATAAAATCACGTTGTTTTTTACCGCTTCAGATACAACTGTGAATTTTTTTGAGTTTAGCATAGAAACAAATTCCGCATTACTTACTACAGTCAAATGTATTTTCAATGGCAATATATCTAATTGTCTTTTTAGTACATCTGCATCATTTGAAATCAATAATAAATCCATATCTGAATTTTTAGTCTGCATATTTTTTGCATAAGAACCAAATAAAAGTAAAATAAATTGTTCATTAACGTTTTCAAGTTCAGAGTAAATCAAATGTAAATTTTTATTTTTTAATAAGTTTTCTAATCTTTGTTTTTCCATTAAATAAATGTCATTAGTTAAATTAGATTTAATAGAGATAAAATTAACGTTACTTTGTTTTCTTATATTCAAAGAGTCTTTTAACCTTTCAATAGAAACGTACATTGTTTTGTAATCTATTTTTAGACTTTTAGCTAAGTCATATATTGAAAATTCTTTGTCTTTGTTTTGAATTAAGTAATTCAAGATAGTATATGTATTTTTAGCCATAACGTTATGGTACTTTAACCATGTATATAAATTTATTGATTTATTTTTAACGAATGAGTTCATAATATTTGTCCACGCCTTTAAGAATGACGTGATCATTAATTATTTCTTTAATTAATAAGTTTTCCGTGTCAAAATCCGAAAATTTTACGGAAATCTTAGAATCCAAGTCTTCCAATATTTTTTTCACAGATTTATCTTTTGTACAAATATATATATCTATGTCGCTCTTAGTAGTTTCATAATTTTTTGCATAAGAACCGAATAACAAAACCAACTCCAACTTAAGTTCATTTAGTTTTTCAACAATTTTTCTTAAACGAGGATGTTTATTTAAATAAAATAGTAATTTGTAGTGTTCCATTAATTTAATGTATTCGTATGCCTCTAAGCTTTTTTTTAAAAAATACACATTACATTTTCCTACTTGTTTGAAATCGACCACATTTTGTTTTTGAAAAAATCGAAGTTTTCGTTGTACAGCCATATGATTTATTTTTAATCTTTTAGCAATATCTCTAGCATAACCTTCTTCTTTAGATATTATTGAAAGAATATTGTAACTTATTTGTTCCATATGTAACTAAATAGTTACATTGATATTTAAATCTTTCGTTTGAAGAAGTATTTTGACACAATCTGTTAAATAATTTTTTCCGTCTTTTGATTGTAATTTCAGTTGTCGACAAATTGTCGATAAGTCAACTCCTATCTCCGATTCTCGTTTTTTTAACCTATACTAATAATTTCTTGAATCAACACAATCGTAGTTTGATTAAAATTTCAACGGTAGACCAATTGTCGACAGTTCAAATTCTTGTGAGAATTTACAAGTGAAAAGCTTTAATAAGAACATTTCATTCCATTTATTATGAAACCAGAACTTTTAATGCCAGCAGGAGATTTAGAAAAAGCAAAATACGCTATTGCGTTTGGTGCAGATGCAGTTTACGCTGGAGTACCTCAATTCTCTTTAAGGGTAAAAGAAAATGAATTCTCCTTAGATCAAACAAAAGAATTAATAGATTACGTTCATAAAAAAAATAAGAAAATTTACATCACGTTAAACATTTATCCACATAACAATAAGATTGAATCCTTTTTAGATTTCTTAGATAAACTTATGCCCTTACAACCTGACGCTTTGATTATGTCTGACCCTGGATTAATTATGTTAACTCAAGAACGTTATCCTAATACAGAAATTCATCTTTCGGTTCAACAAAATAATGTTAATTATGCTTCCGCACAATTCTGGGAAAAAGTTGGAATTAAAAGAATCATTTTAGCAAGAGAACTTTCTTTAAAAGAAATCGAAACTATAAAAGAAAAAAATCCAAACTTAGAATTAGAAGTTTTTATTCACGGTGCAATTTGTATTGCTTATTCAGGAAGATGTTTATTATCAAATTACTTAACAGGTAGAGATGCTAACCAAGGTCAATGCGCACAATCATGCAGATGGCAATACAAGGTTCTGAAATCAGACAACAGCGAACAGAATTCAGACTTCACCATCAGGTCAAACTCTCAAATACAAAATTCTGAATTCCTTCTCGAAGAAAAACTTAGACCAAATGAATTTATTCCAATTGAAGAAGATTCTAATGGAACGTATCTACTTAACTCCCGAGATCTTTGTGCGATTGACTACATTGAAGATTTAATTAAATTAAAAATTGAATCATTTAAAGTTGAAGGAAGAAATAAAAGTGTTTATTACGCTGCGATTGTTGCTAAAGTTTATCGTGAAGTTATTGATAAAATTTATTCCAATCAACCTGTAGACATTCCAAAATTATTTGAAGAACTTCAATCAGTTGGTAATCGTGGTTACATTCCTGGTTTTTTGTCAAGTGAATTAGGACACAATTCTCAAAGATATGAAACTAATTCTTTAATGCAAACTCATATTTTCGCAGGAATATTAAAAGAGAAAAATAATAACGAAGTTATTTTTGAAGCTAAAAATAAGTTAAATCAAAACGATACAATAGAAATAATTTCTCCGAATGAAACAATGATGGTCTCGTTGAAAAATATGACTGATGAAAATAACATTCCATTAAATGAAATTAATCCTGGTGCAGGTTTATTTAAAGTGATTCTAGATAAACCATTAACGTCTGACTTTGCAATTGCAAGATTAGAAGGAAGACAAAAGAGAAAT
>CAZCGV010000026.1:4915-7846 GCA_964498515.1 uncultured Methanosarcinales archaeon | reverse complement strand
TTTCTTCAATTCTTTCAAAAATTCTTTTTTAGATTTTTTTATAAATTTTCCAGATTCATATTTTTCCCAAGATTCAGCAACAACTTTTGCAAAATTCATGTCTTCTTTGAATCCTTCAACCAACTTTTCTACTTTTTTAAGTATTAAGCGGTCTTCATCTTTGAATATTAAAAATTCATCTCCACTATGTATGTCTGCACGTAGTTGTGAAGGAATGACGATTTGTCCCTTTGTACTTATTTTAGCAATTGCAAATTCCATATGTAAGGTATAACTTACTTATATATAAATCTTTTCTTAAGCTTCCCGTAAATTTTACGGGTTTTTCAGAGAAAGTTATTTTAACAAGTAAATTTAAATCATCCACTTAATTCCTTTTAATGTGAAAAGAGAAACCAAGATACAAGGTAAATCCCCAAATATTTTTGTAGGACATACAAATTATCCTAAAGTTAATGTAGGTTACCTTCTCACACAAAAATATGATCATCATGACGAACCAACTTTTTTTGCAAAAAACAAATTCTCAATACCCCAAATAATTACAAAACGACAACAATTGTTAAACTCAACTATTAAAGCAAATATTAAAGATCCAAATAATTCATTACTTGACTCTGCAAAATTAATTGCGAAGAGTTCTAATCCTGTTGATTCTGAAATAAAAATTAAAAATCTAAAAGGAAGTTTTACAACTGATGCTATTGCCATGCCTTTTGGCCCTAGTGCAGAACTTCAGTCAATACACTTAACGGACAATGTTAAGATGAATCCCTTTGTAGAAAAACTTACAAGCGATACAGATGTTAAAGCAAAAATCGCTCTTGAAGAACTTTCTAAAAAAAATATTGATGAACATCAATTAACTAAACTTTTATCTATTGGCACGTTGGGGAAAAGTCCTAAATTAGTTCCTACTAAATGGTCCATTACTGCTGTTGATGACACAATTGGTTTAAATAAATATGAAGACATTTTAGATTTTCCACAAATTGATTTTGGAGTTAGAGTTGGACAATATCTTGGAAACAAATATGTTATTTGTTTTTTGCCCGGTGCATATTCTTATGAATTTATTGAGATAATTTATCCACGCACAAAACATAATGCTACGGATGAATTTAAAATTGAAAGTGATTATGAATTCACGAATGGTAGAAAAGAATATGCTTCTGAAACTGCGGGAGGATATTATGCTTCAAGACTTCCGATACTGCAATATTTATTTTCAAAAAGAAAGCAAGGCCGAGTTATTGTTTTTCGTTGCATTACTGATGATTATACTACTCCTTTAGGTGTTTGGGTTGTGAGGGAAGGCGTACGAGAATCTTTAAAACATAATGTGAAAGATATTTCTGAAGAAGATGTTAAAAAGGTAGTTCTTCACTTCTTAAAAAAATATGATATGTCTCAACCAGAAAAAGCAATCAATCAAAGTGTTTTATTAAAAGAAGAACAAAAGAGTATAAAGAGTTGGTTTAAATAGATTCATAATCTGCCAACTGCATCTAATAAATTATGAAATTCAACGCCAATTTTTTCAAAAATTTTTTGATCTAATTTAGCGTACTTAACTTTTGAATCTTTCGAAACTTCTGATTTTACCATTTTTCAACCAATTTAATAATTCCTCGTCGGAATAATAACCTTCACGTATTCCTATTAATACTCTAGATTGAGATGACTCATCCAGTATATAAATCTTTTTTTTATTTATAAATGCAAAATAAAAGACACATACAAGAGCTGTACGCCTATTTCCACTTGCAAAAGGATGTTTTTTTACAAGACCTTTTAAAATAATTAACGCTTTTTGATAAAAATCGCCTTCACAACTTTCAACATCTTTAAGTAGTTCATTTAATTTTGAAAAACTTACTAAATCAAATTTATCTCCTTTTTTTGTCTCAAAAAGAGTTATTGCGAATTTATTTGACTCTAAAACAATGTCCAAAGTTAAATTTTTAAATTCTTCAGAGTTTTTTGATGTCATGTTAGTATTTACTTAGTGTTCCAAACATTAACAACTAAATAATATGTTTTTCCATAAAGCGTTACAGGTATTGATGTTGAACGAAGATTAGAAATATCTACTTTTGTTTGAGGAATATCCCCGACTGAAGCAACATCTTTAGAAACAGTGCTAACTCCTTTATTACAACAAACATAATTGTATATGTTTTGTTCATCTTCTCCTAAAGAAACTTGATTATTTAATGGAACATAATCACAAAGAGTTGCTATTTGATCTGCAGTTTTGAAAACGCCTCCCGCAGACACACCATAATAATTGCAACCATTTACACCATTACAACTTGCCTTACAATAATTTCCAAATGCACCTGTACAATCTGAAGCACATACAAATTCAACAACTTCAATATCTACGTGGTTATCTGTTGTTCCTCTAACTAAATTTACTGGCACGAAATCACTATCGTATTTATCATTAACTACAAAAAGAGTTGCATGTCCTGAACTTATGCTTGCCTGAAATAAACCATCACTTTCAGATGTTGCAATTTTTGTTTTTACTAATGGCGAAGAAGCATAAGAAACATAAATATCTATCCCTGGTATTCCTGCTGCTCTATCGCTACGGAATACTCTACCTGTTAATGGAACTCCACAATCTACATCTGGACAATTAGCACAACTTGCTGCATTTAATCCGTCTGTAAAATCTTCTGGACAAACTCCATCTGAAACTTCAGAATTACAAGCAAAACATTGTCCGCATATTTCTACAGCACCATAACCGTAAACACTTTGAGGTGGAGAGATTCCACAAACGGATGTTCCTGCGCAGGCACCATAGTTTTCTGCAAGAGATAATGAAGATAAAATTAAAAATGTAAATATTAATCCGAGAATGAATTTTATTTGTCCCATCTACACATTATTAAAATCTTATATTTATAAATATTTCTA
>CAZCGV010000026.1:0-4815 GCA_964498515.1 uncultured Methanosarcinales archaeon | reverse complement strand
GTCATTCCTTTAACTCCTATTTCTAAGTCCGTTCCTTTTTTGGTCATTACGTTTACACAATTTGCATCGTCAAGAATTTTTTTGATTTTCATTCCTTTTTGATGTAGTTGTTTTGCATTTACATTTAAGCTATCAATTATGGATCCTAAGTATTTGTTTGGCAACATTCCTAAACTTGCAGCCGATATGAATCTATGTCCTCTTGCTTTGCAAAATGTTCTAAAACTTTTTCCTAAGTATTTCATGTCTCCTAATCGATTCGACACATTTACTACAATTACGCTCTTGGGAGGAAGGTTTTTCATTTCTCTAAGCATTACTTGATCTGCGCTTTCTCCTCTTGCTTTGGTTGTTTGGTAAACTGCACTGTTTGTTAAGCCCATATTATTTGCTGCTAAAGAAAAGGCATTTGTTAGTATTGGTGCCAATAAGTTTGTTGTTCCGTATCCTTTATCCCCCACTAATAGAACTTGTTCGTTTGTGATTGCTAAGTTTTCTTTCAAGACTTTTTCAAATACTTTTATTGGAACTTTACTTTGGAATTTTGACAAATCTAAACGAAACATACCTTTTTTGTTAAAGTAAGCTTTATAAATATTATTCTGTTCGCGTTAGAATAGGTGAAAAAATATGCAAAAATTAGCAAAAAGAGTAACACGTGCTTTATCAAAGTTAAGAGGTAGGGTCAGATTACCTAAACCAAAAACATTCAAAACTGAAGAAGCTGCAAACAAATGGGCAAAAGAACAAGGTTATACTGATTATAAATTAGAGAATCTGAAAAGCACTGAAGCAAAAACTAAAAAAATCAGAGTTATTGTTCAAGTTTAATTTTATTTTTTATATCTTTCTTCATTTATCCGGTTTGAAACTAGAAATACTAATTCTCAAATCCAGATTTTCCAATTTATTTAAGAAATTCTTTCAGTTAAATATATAAAACAGAGATAACTCAAAAAATATATGGGATTATTCGAAGATGTGTTGAGTTCTGAACAAAGTTTGATAAAAAACGAGGAGTTTTTAGATTATGAATTCTTGCCTAAATTAATTCCTTATAGGGAAAATGAGCAAAAATATTTGGCTACTTCAATTAAACCTTTGTTTAATAATCGTAGTGGAAGAAATCTTTTAATTTATGGTGCTCCTGGTATTGGTAAATCTGCAGCAGTTCGTTCAGTTTTGAGAGATCTTGAAGAGGAAACAGATGATGTTTTTTCGATTTATATTAATTGTTGGGAACATAATACTTCTTTCAAAATTTTTGTTCAAATTTGCGATATTTTAGGTTATCATTTTACTCAAAATAAGAAAAGTGCAGATTTACAGAAGATGGTTTTGAAATTATTAGATTCTAAACCAGTTGTATTTGTGTTTGATGAAATTGATAAAGCTGAAGATTGGGATTTTCTTTATTTTTTATTGGAAAAAATCTTTCATAAATCTATTTTTTTAATTACAAACTATAAATCTTGGTTGTTAACTTTGGATGAAAGAATTCGTAGTAGGTTAATGCCTGAACTTGTTGAGTTTAAACAATATAATTTGATGGAGACTAAGGGCATTTTAAAAGAACGTTGTAAAAAAGGTTTTGTACAAGATGTTTGGATGGATGATGCGTTTGAAACAGTTGTTAAAAAAACTGGAGAAATAAAAGATATTCGTGCAGGTTTGTTTTTGTTAAAAGAAAGTGGTTTGATTGCTGAGGAGAAATCTAAGAAAAAGATAGTTAAAGACGATGTTGACTTAGCAATAAAAAAATTAAATGAGTTTTCTATTAAAAGTGAAGAAGAACTTTCTGAAGAAGAAAAATTTGTTTTGAATTTAATAAAAGATAAAAGTGGGTCTAAAATTGGAGATTTATTTCGTGAATATGAATCGCTAGGTGGTAAAATTTCATATAAAACTTTTCAAAGAAAAATTTTAAAACTTGAAGAAGGAAAATATGTTAAATTAACTAAACAAACAGGTTCGGGCGGAAATACTACTATTGTTGAAAAAGTTAATTTAGGGTGATTAATTGAATTGTGTTGTATTTGATATTGAAACTACAGGTTTGTCTAAATATACGAATAAAATAACTGAAATTGCAGGTGTGAAAGTTCAAGGAAATAAAATTGTTAATCGATTTCAAACATTAATCAATCCTGAATGCCACATTCCTTCTTTTATTACACGATTGACTGGTATTGATAATCAGTTGGTTAAAGATTCTCCATTAGTTGAAGAAGTTTTGCCTAAGGTAAAACGATTTTTTGGTAATGATTTTTTAGTTGGACATAATGTTTCGTTTGACGTAGGTTTTATGAGTCATAATTTTAAACAACATCTTAATCAAGATTTAGAAAATAAAGCTATTTGTACTATGCGTTTAGCAAATAGGATTCCTTTGGAATTTGAGAATAGAAAATTGGGAACTCTTTGTCGTCATTTTAATATTTCTAATGAACAAGAACACAGAGCGATGGGTGATGCTATGGCAACATTTGAATTATTACAAAGATTTAAAAATATTTTATACAAAAATGGAATAAAATGTTTTGATGATATTCATTCTTTTTCTAAACGACCTGCAAGAATTTGTAGAGAAAAAATTCTTATTTAATTATTTTTTTTCTTGATTTCAAATAATATATGAATCCTGCATTCATTGCAACTAAAATTACCAACAGCAATATTATTACTGGCATGAATGAAGATGATTTTCCTTCTTCCGCCCCTATTACTTGTCCTGTTGCTTTTTGAACTGTTAATTTATTTATTCCTACATCTGCTATAAATGATTCTTGTAATGTTCCTTTTTTGTCAAAGTAAGTTATTACATTTAGATTGTATTTTCCAATACTTAATTTTTCAGTTTCCCAATAAGCAGTGTATTCTTTTATTTCTTCTGCACCTATAGGTAATGTTGCGGACTTGAATTGTTGTATTAATTTTCCAAAGTCATCTAAAACTAATATTTCAACAAATACGTCATCGAATTTTCTGTTCCAATTATTTTGAAGCATTAATCTTATCGGTGCAATTTCTCCTAATATGAAATTATCCGCTTTTATTTCTAAAACATTTACTGATGGGTTTCCAACATAAAATTGTTCTTTTAATATTGTTTTTTGTTCTGCACAAATAACTGTTGCTTGTGCATCAAATAATCCTTTTTCTAAATTGTTTCTCCAAATTGCTTCTACTTTTGTTGCTTGAGCTTGTGCAACTTGATTTTGATTTGTAACTATTGTGTCTAGTTTTTTGCCTTCTGGATCGAAGATATCGATGGTTGCGTAACACATTGCGGGAATGTCTCCTCTTCCGAAAAGACTTACTGTGAATGTCATTGGTTTAGCTATTTCTCCGTGTTCTATTTCTAATTTTGAATCGACATAAACTCCTGTGTATGGTACGTTAATTATTATTTGTCCCACTAATGCATTTTTCGCAGAAGCGGTCGATGTACTTAAAGTGTCTTGTTCTATTACTTTAACATAAAGTATGTTTGGTCCTGGTGGTAAGTTTTCAGGTAATTTTAATTTTACTTTAAATTCTTTTTGAGTTTCGCCCATATTTATGAATAATGAATTTTTGTCTAACTCAGCATATTTGGAAAATTCTCCTTCTAATTCTAATGTGAAATATGTTGGGAAATCTCCTTTTGTTAAAGCTAAGAATGAAATTTCTTTTTCTAAGTTCGGTTCGAAATTTAATGGAATTTTTGCAGGAGCTAAACCATGTGCGGAAACTGTCGTCGATAACAGAATTAAAACTAATAAAATCAAAGACATGTTTCCAAATATGTTTTTTAATTTCATGATTTCATCCAATAAAATGTTAATGTTGTTGTCTTGCTACCTGGGTCTTCTACAGAAGGAACTTTTACTCTCAAATCCATAAGAACTTCTTTTGTGTTTGTGTGGTAATCAAATTGAGAAATTAAATTTTCAGAATAATCTCCGTTTGAAACATTGAACCAATCTTCTTTTGTTCCTACTTCAGAATATGGTGCTTGTGCTGATGAATAATTTGCTTTCAACTGAACGTATTCTGTTCCATCTAATGGTTGTGTTGCCCATAAATCATCTCCAGTTATGTTTGTTAAATCTGCTTCAACGTTTCCATAGTTTTCAAATAAGAATGGATCGTATGCAGGATCTAAAGTATCGTAAGTTTGATCTATTTGTACTTGTCCGAAATCAATTTCCCCATTTATTGTTTCAATCCATAATACGGCCATTACACTAAAATTCCAAAGTGGAGACCAATCACTACAAGCACCATATGGATCACATGCTTTTATTTGCCAATAGTAAAGCGCTCCTTGTGTTTCATCATTTGTTGATAATTCTGATGAATGAATGTATGATTGGTTTGTTGTATTTTCATAGAAGCCTCCAACATAGGAATTTGTTAAATTAATAACGTAAGTTATTTCATCACCATCTGGATCTGTTGAGGGGGACCAAGAGAAATTTACATTTCTATTTGTTAAAGTTGTGTTTCCGTTTTGAGGCGTTAGTTGTGTTGGTATTGATGGTGCTGTATTTACAATAGTTATGTTGTTTGAGAAATTTGTTTCTCCATATTGATATGAATCATATGGTGTAACTGCGCAAGACCAATTTTGGAAATGGGCCGTATTTTCGCTTAATAAATATACTGAATTTTGGGTTCCATTAGTTACTGGCGAAAGCGTTCCACTAAGGCCTGATTGTAATTCGTTATTTCTATACCAAAAATAATTCGCAGAAAGTGTGTCTTCTGCGTCTTGATCTTCAACTACAAAAGTACATTCGAGATTTGTTGTTGTATTTGCTCCTTCTGGTG
>CAZCGV010000025.1:8083-13085 GCA_964498515.1 uncultured Methanosarcinales archaeon | reverse complement strand
CATTGATCAAGTATAGAAAATAAAATCCTATTAGGTCCCATCGCAATCTCAATAATGTGAGGCGTTCCTTTTTCACCATTTTCTTTTGCAGCAACTAATTTTTTACCAGATTTTTCCGCGTGAACTTTCAAATCATAATCAGTTCTATCATGAACACCACAACACTCAATCCAACCAAAAGAATTTAAGTTAATCTCCAAATCCCAAGCATCATCAGCATAAAAAGCCATCTTTTCATGTTGCTTAAATCGCAAAACAGAATCTTCAAATCCAAATTCCTTAAACAAACTATACGTAATTCCAATCGCCCAAGCATACGCTTTATTCTTTAACAACTTTTTCTCAAGCGCTTCTTTTAAACTAATTTTAATTTCTTTACCATGAGCTTTAATCATAGATATTTTTAAATTTTCAACTTCAGAAAATTTTTCAAAATCTTTTTTTTGTTCTTCAAACAAAAATAATTGAGCTTCTGCTTGAGTAAATTCACGACCTCTCAACAAATGTTGACGAGGGGAAATTTCATTCCTATATGCATTTCCAATTTGAAAAATTCCAAAGGGCAATTTATCTCTAAAGAACCTTAAATAATTCAAAAAAGGCAAATAGGAAGTAGTTGCAGTTTCAGGACGATTATACATCTCAGTATCAATACCAACATTTGTTTTTAACATTAAATTATGATTCGAAACTTTGGATGAAATTTTTTCACCACAAGTAGGACATTTAATTTTAGACCCATCAAAATATTTTTCTAATTGTTTATTGTCTTGATCTTCGACTTCATCCCCAACTTGTTCAGAAATTAAATTATCTGCTCTAAAAATAGATTTACACTTCTGACAGCTGACCAAAGGATCGCTGAAACCAGATAAATGGCCAGATGCTTCCCAAACTGCTTTAGGCATAACAATAGGACATTCAATTTCATAAAATTGAAATTTTGTAAAAGCTTTTCGTATAGTGTTTTCAATATTGTTTTTTAATAATTTACCCAATGGTCCAAAATCAAAAAATCCTGACACACCACCATAAATTTCAGGAGAAGGACCATAAACAAAACCCTTTTCTGAAATATATGAAATTAATTCTTCACGCGCATTATCGTTTTTCATGTTTAAGAAGCATTAAGCGCTATTTTTAAACGTTTCTTTTAAATAGAACGAATATTTATAAATGAAAACAGATTTTAAACTTAAAATGGAATTTAATAAACAAGAAGAATCAAAAGAATTGCCTCCAGAACACATAGATGGAGTCGTCAATTCATCAATTCCTAAGTATGTTTCTTCAAATCAACAATATACTGAAAAAGAATTAGAACATGTTGACGGAGCTTCACCTGAAAATATTAGTGTTAAAAAGTTCTTTTCAAAACGAAAAAAAGAAAAAAATCCCGAGCGATATCAAATATTAGAATGTCCAGATTACCTTATTTCTTGGCATTATGGCGATTAATTATCTGTTAAAATTGGATTTTTAACTTTTTTCTTTTTAGGTATAGCCATCTTTTTAGTAATATCTATATTTCCACCACAAAAAGGACAAGGAACTCTCAAAGTTTTTACGCCCGCAATGGACTTTCTTTTAAAAGGAGCTTTAACTTCACCAGATTTACCACAATGAGGACAAGTAAATATAACATATGCGGTTAAACTTTCTTCATACTCTTCTTTAGGATATTCCGCACCACAAGAATCACAAACATATTCTGTTGAACGAATCTTAGGTCTCCCTGTTTTAGGATCTTTAGGTTTAGCAACTAAACCCTTCTTACATTTAGTACAAATTTCTTTAGGAACCCAAGTCATAACTTTACCCTTGTCTCCCAAAGTTCTTCTAGTAAAATAAACCAACGCACCCATATCTTTTGGCAATTCAAAACTCATATTAAACACCTCGATAATTAATGTTATTCTTCTTAATATATAAAACTTACTTCCTAAAAAGTTCATAAAATATTTAAACAAAACGCGTTTCTAAACAAACATGAAGAAAAAAGTAAGATATCTTTCAAGAGAAGAGCGAAAACAACACAGGACAAAGCGACTCATGAGTTGGATTTTGGTCGGAATAATGGTTTTTTCAATATTCAGCATATGGGCAACATCATATATGTCCAGCGAAAGAATACAATTCAATGATTATAAATTCAAATATTCAAACGATGAAAAATATGGAGATAATACAGTTTTAACAACAAAAGTTGATGGAAAAGAATTGTTCTTCTATACTCATCCAGAAGATGCAATGCAAATTCCAGTTGAAGGAAACTTAACCAATTTATTATTTAACAAAAATTATTATATTTTTACAACAAATCCAACAACAGATGTAGGCTACCTTTCAGATATGATTCGATATGAATTTTCAACAGTATTAGAAAAAGATTTTTACATAGGCGTGGATGATATTTATGAAGATTTTACAGACATATCTGTAATAACTTGTGAAAATGCGTCATTAGAGTTACCTGTGTTGCATTTAATTCAAACCGAAGAACCAACAAACATAACTATCAAAAATAATTGTGCAACAATAAATTTAAATTTAAAAGAAGCCACATACTTGAGAGATAGATTATTATTAAGTATGACTGGAATAAGCAATAGGTGATAACATGGTAAAAGCACACGAAGAAAAAAAACAAAATAACAAAAAAAATACAACATATAAAATTTTAAAATTGTTTGTCATTGTTTTAATAGTCATAGGATTTTTAACATCTATTGCATGGGTTTCCATAAACAAGTCCACACAAAAAAAAGAATATGCTGAATACAACAAATTTCCATTTATACAAAGCGGAGAATTTTGGATAACTAGAATTGGGAGAGATGGCGTTGCATATGATGCAACCTTTTATGCACATCCTTTAGATTTAGAAGAAATGTATTTTGAAGAATGGGCAAGAACATTAACCCTACAAAGAAGACATTCAGATATAGTTCTCGCAGTATCTCCCGAATCAAATAATAAAGCAGTACTTGCAGGAGTAAACATAGGAAGAATAACTGGAAAATTTTATGGAGTTCCAACAAGTAGCGCATTTTATGTTCCAATTGATGAACGGGCAAACTTAAACATAACTCATCCAATGATTGATTGTTCTGAAGCAACAGAAATGAGGCCTATAATCTGGATCTGGCCTGAAGGAGATATAACTGGAGTAACTATAAGTAAAGACAATCCTAATTGTATAATTATATCTTCAACAACTGCGGATGAAATAAATGCTGTTGCAGATTTATACACATACAAAATCTTGAGAATAATGGACTAAAATGACGCACTATTACGACCAAGATCAAAAAAGTCCTTTAAACGAACAAGAACTAAGTGTAAAATTAAGAAACAGAGAAGTAAAATTAATTTCTGCATCAGGATTATTTTCTAAAACAAAATTAGATTTAGGAACAAAATGTTTGTTAGAGAATTATCAGATAGGAAATGCAAAAAAAGTTTTAGATTTGGGTTGCGGTTATGGAGTGGTTGCAATTTTTGTCGCAAAAGAAAAACCAGTTGAAGTTTGGGCCTCAGACATAAACCAAAGAGCAGTTGAAATCACACAAAAAAATGTCAAGAAAAATAAAGTTAAAGTAAATGTAGTTCACTCAAATCTCTTTTCAGATATAAACGAACAATTTGATTTAATTCTTACAAATCCCCCATATGTCGCAGGAAGAGAAACATGTTTCAAATTCATACAAGAAAGCCTTAGTCATCTAAATCCAAAAGGAGAATTACAATTAGTTGCGCGTCATCAAAAAGGCGGTAAAATGTTAGAGTCCAAAATGGAAGAAGTTTTTGGAAACGTCGATGTTCTCGGAAAAGGAAGTGGATTTAGAGTATATCGCAGTCATAAAACTAATTAAGTAGTTTTAGGACACCAAAAAATGGAAATTATTGTTTTTGCGTGTAAAAAACAATAAGTTTTTAATTAAGCCCTTCTAAAAAAACATATGGTAAACGCAACACCCCTTCCAAAAGGCACACTCAGAATAAAAACACTAGACTTGAAAGTATACGAAAAAACAAGCGACACAAAAAATACTTGGAAAAAATCAAATATAGAACTACTAGAAGCACAAGAAGTAATTTCACATTTTAAAGCACATAATAATTTAAACTTATTAATAGATTCAAAAGATCCAACTTTTCTCAAAGGATGTTTAATCGAAGGAAAAATTAGAGGAGCAAGAATAAATATTTTACCAGATGGAAGAAAATTAGACAAAGCATACGCTTTATTCGCTCCACATTTAACATTGCACGACGAAACCTCTAACGAACACTGGGACGTTATTTACATGAATCCAAATGGAAAGTTTGCATATTTATACACAACAGATAAAAAACAAAAAGCAGTAAAACAAAAATACAAAAAAGTTTTGGAATTTGAAAAGCTTTATTCCTTATTAGAAGAAAACGTAACCAAAGCATTAAATGATCAAAAAGATTTAATTTCTCTCGCAATTTACACATTATTAAAAACATACATGCGAGTAGGAAATGAAATTTATTACGTTACTCATGGACACAAAGGATTAACCACATTAACTAAAAAAGACATTCAAATAAAAGGTGAAAATGTAATATTTAATTACATAGCAAAAGACGGAGTTCCACAAACAATATGTGAGAAATTTCCCAAAATATATATATCTAGATTAAAAAAAGTATTGTCCTCATTAAAAAATTCAGATTTTGTTTTCAATGAAAACGGACATCCAATACACGAAACCGAATTCAAAAAAGGTTTTAAAAAATATTGTGGGAAAGAATTTTACCCACACATAGTTCGAAGTTATTATGCAACGACTACTGTAAAAGATTTCTTAAAACATCACAAAACAACAAATAAAAAAGAAGTAAATGAATTATTTCTTTCAATTGCAGATAAGTTGGGACACAAACATTTCAACAAAAAACACAACCAATGGGAATTAAGTTTTAACGTAACAATACACCATTACATAGAACCAGATTTAGTTGAGAAAGT
>CAZCGV010000025.1:6029-7983 GCA_964498515.1 uncultured Methanosarcinales archaeon | reverse complement strand
TTGAAATCAAAAAGATTTCAGTGCCCTTTCAGGGAATTAAAACTCAACACTAGGTGCGTTTTCCGAACCTTCTTGAGCTTCAAAAAGAGTTTTCTGTTCAAAACCAAACATATTTGCAATCATGTTGCTAGGGAATCTTTTAATTTTAATATTATAGTTTCTCACAGCTTCATTAAATCGCATTCTTTCTACAGAAATTCTATTTTCAGTACCAGCAAGTTCATCTTGTAATGCCATAAAATTCTGACTAGCTTTCAAATCAGGATAGTTTTCAACAACCACCATCAATCTTGCTAAAGCAGAATCCATATTTCCTGCTGCTTCAATCTGTTCACTTTGTGAACCTGCGCCAGCCCAAGCACTTCTTGCTTCAGTTATTGCAGTTAAAACTTCTTCTTCATGAGCTGCATATCCTTTAACAGTATTAACTAAATTAGGAATTAAATCCGCTCTTCTTTGATATGTTGATTCAACATTCGCCCATTGAGCATCTGCAGTTTCGTCTAATGTAACAATTGAGTTGTACATTCCAACAAAAACTATCAACAAAAATAAAACAATTCCTAAAACAATCCATAATGTTTTATTACTTCCTTTTGCCATTTTTCTTAACCTCTAATTTGTTTTGAGATGATTTCTTCATCTCTGAATTTAATTTTGTAATTTCACCATCGTCAAGCCACATACCATTACAGTATGGACAAACATCAATCTCTATGTTCTGCTTTATTAATTTTTTCATCTTAGATTTACATCTAGGACAAAATAAAATAGTGTTGTCTGAAAGTAAAAGTCTTTTACCTATGAAAAGCTTAACTAAAAAATGTTTTAAATGTCCTACACCTTTTTTTGGAATATTCATATTATCACCATATCTGAAAACAGAATGCTGTTCTGATTTCTGTTGTCTGTTGTCTGCTTTTCGGCTCATCTCCATCCTCCAGAGAATCCGCCACCACCAAAGCCTCCGCCTCCAAATCCACCGAAACCGCCTCCTCTTCCGCCACCACCACGAAAAAACATGCTAGCGATTAAAGCAGAAGTAAAAAGTTTATCTGAGTCTTTGTCTTTCTTACCAGTTTTAGCTTGGTATATTGCACCTATAATCATTCTAATGACTATGAAGAAAAATATAAATGCAAAAATACTATAATCATAAGATTCTGAAGAAGTTTGAGGAATATAAACTCCTGTAATTTGTTTATCCGGTAAAAGTTCAGTGTGAATTGCATTAGTTAAAGAAATTAAACCATCTCCAAATCTTCCTTCTTCAAAAAAAGGATTAAGATTATCCCTAGCTAACCGCCCAACCTTCGCATCATTTAACTCTCCTTCCAAACCATAACCAACTTCAATACGATATTCTTTAACATCCATGCCTATTAAAATCAATAAACCATTATCTTCTTTTTCAGTACCTAAGTTCTCATGAGCAATCTTTAAAGCATATTCATCTACACTTAAACCGTCAAAATTATCCACAATCACAATTGCAGTTTCCGCTTTTTCCCTTAAAGAGTCAAGAATAACGTTCAATGATTGAATTTCTTCCATAGTTAAAGTATTTGTATAATCATTAACATAAGAAGAAAGTTTAACTTGTTCTAATGGTAAAGCTAAACAAAGATTTAAACTTAAGATTAAAATTAAAAAAAATCCTAATTTTTTCATAAAAAGTTGTTAAAGTAGCTAGTTTAAAAGCTTTATTGTTTTCGATACTTTTAAAAATAAGTAATTTCATATTTATAGCATTAAACTCATAAGAGGTATTTGGAATGAATAAAAAAGGACAAGCAGCAATGGAATTCCTAACAACATATGGTTGGGCATTCTTGATAATAATTATCGTACTTGCTGGATTATATTACATGGATGTATTTAATACAGACAGAGCATTAACAACAGGTTTAACACTCGACGAAAGATTACTTGGCGGAGACACATTCGCTATAGA
>CAZCGV010000025.1:0-5929 GCA_964498515.1 uncultured Methanosarcinales archaeon | reverse complement strand
CGAAAGCTTTAAAAAGAATAAAGTTTAAAACCTAGACATATCATTAACAATGGAGATAGAACCTATCTCTAAATGATTAACATTTCGAGGTGTTTATAATAATGAAAAACAAAAAAGGACAAGCAGCAATGGAATTCCTAACAACATACGGTTGGGCATTCTTAGTTATAATTGTTGTAATAGCAGGATTGTATTATATGGATGTGTTTGATTTTAGTCGAGCATTACCAACAACATGTAGTTTAGATCACAGAATAGAATGTGGAGACGCATTTGCAATTCAGTCGGATGGAAACATTTCTCTATCTTTAAAGAACAATTTGAATGAAAATGTATATATTTCCGGAATTAAAATTCTTGAAAAAGCATTATATGATGCAGGAAGTACGGAGTGGTGTACTGCAACGATAAATACTGAATTAACTCCAGGAAGTTTCCAAGATGTTGATTTCGGATCTGTTGAAGATGAAACAACATGTGGTATTTCAACAAATGCAGGAAAACACAAAATGTTCAAAGTTCAAGTTATGTTTACGGTAGGAGATGGAACAATCGAATCAGCAGCAGCAGGAACTATTGGAACTACAGTTATAGAAGTAACATCTTAATTTTTATTTTTTTTAAAAAATGAAAAAAGCACAAGCAGCAATGGAGTTCCTAACCACTTATGGTTGGGTGTTTCTTGTTATCTCTGCAGCAGCAGGTGCTTTTGTTTATATTATTGGTTTAGACCAAACAGATAAAATTCCAGCTACATGTCAATTAGGAATGGAATTTGCGTGTGGTTCATTCGCAGCAAACAACCATGGTGTTCTTTATCTAGAATTTAAAAATTTAGTTGGGAAAACAATAACAATACCTTATGTTCAATTCGAAATTAATGGAATAAAACATATTCTTAATTATACTGGAAAAGAGGCAGCAACCCTCTCCATAGGAGAATCTGTTGTAATTTCAACCTATCCTGAATCTATGGATGGTCAGTTATATGAATTCGATAAAGGGATGCAAAAAATAGGAATTACAATATATTATAAAACAACAGATGAAGATGCACTTCCAAAATCAGTCAAAGGAGAAATATTTGTACCTGTGACCCAAACAGATGATGCTTACAATCAAGATGACACAATAACATTAATTCCTAGCACAAGGTCCATACTTATCTCTGCTGACGGAACACGAACAACAGAAATAATTGTTGGTGGAAGTGATTCAGTAGATGGGTATTGCGATAATGATTTAATGTGTGGTCCAGAACATTTAAATTGTGCTATGTATACTCAAGTTTGTAAAGGAACTTATCCCAGTTGTTATTGTGATGAATTAGATGATTATGACCCTGGTTCAGATTAAATCAATTCCGTAAGATTTTCGGATTTCTCGACGGTGATTATAAATTACACTTGCCCCTTAATCTTTTTCTATGATTAAACAAATAGTAAACACAATTACACTAGCAACCCTTTTAGGAGGGGCAGTCTACGTAGGAGAAAAAGTACAACCAATAAATTCAATACAAGAATTCACCAAATTCTACAACACACCTTTAGCCAAAGACACACCTAGAGATTATAGAAATTGGAAAATAAACAAAGAAATTGAAAACGGCGAGTTAGTTTTGTATTTAGACAATAAGGTTCACAAAAAACGAATCACAGAAAGATTAATCCAACCTTCCATAGGTGAAAAAATAGATAAATTCGTGGATGAAAAAATAGTCAAATCTTCCTTTATTCAGTATTATGCGAAGGAAATAGACACTTTCAAACAAAACATTAAAGACAAATTTAAATAGAAATATTTAAATATATCAAAAGATACCAAAAGATATCATGAATTCGCAAATAAATGTACGGTTATCTGAAGAACTTTTAATCAAAGTTCAAGAACAAACAAAGAAATTTGGCTTTAGTTCAATACAGGAGTTCATAAGAGAAACAATTCGTGAGAAAGTTTTTGGTGAAAGTTTATCCAATGAAGAATTAAAACTAGTTAAAAGACTAACTACTTTAATACAGAAAACCAATGCATATGGCACCGAAACTGAATTGTTTGAAAAGTTATGATTGGTTTAAATTGAAAATTAACCTCCTAAAAGCAAAATATTTATAAAGCAATCAAATCTTCCCATAATTGAACGGTCATAGCGATTTGGTCATACCCGATCCCTTTTCGAACTCGGAAGTCAAGCAAATCTACGTTCCATATTGTACTGCGTTTCCACGTGGGAATTATGGAAAGCTGTTCACCTTATTTTTCTAAACAAATAATCAGCGTATACTAACTGCTAGCTGCGTTCAGATGGCTGTAATCTGTTTTTAGTTCACCTTATTTTTCTAAACCTTAAATTTATAAGTTAGAAGATTACATAATTTGTCATGAAGAAAAAAATTTGGATCCCCTTAGTAATCGTTGCAGTGTTAATTATTTTTGCATTTATATTCTTCCAAGAAAAAGAAATAGACAATATTTACATCAAAGTTAAATCTGGAGAAGTCAGTGTATTAAGAGATGATAAATGGATAACCTTGTCTAACGAAGAAACAAATTTTGAAAACATAGACGCAATAAAAACTGAAGAAGGAGAAGCCACTTTAATAATAAAACAATCTCTAATCACAACTATAAAACCAAACACTCAAATAAATATAAATAAAATAAGCGACAATCAAATAGAATTAGAACAACAGTCAGGAACAACGTGGAATAAATTAATCCAATCAAAGTTAATTATAGAAACAAAATTCACATCATTTTCAACAACCAAATCAAGCACATTAATTGAAATCAATCAAACCGCAGAAAAATTTACAATTGTAGAAGGAAATATTTCTTTTCAAAACGTACAAGAATCAATCGTACCTATAGAAAAAATAATATTTTACAATGAAAATGAACAAACAATTTCTCAAATAAATGATGCTGAAAAAAACATAATGCTTTCTTTCGTACAAGAAGACTTAAATAATTTAAAAATCATTAGAGAAAGATACTTCGACGCCAATCAAAACACAATTTCAACGATACAAAAATTAACAGGAACTTCAGATGAAGATTTAGAATTAACCCTGCAAGACATTGATGAAGGCAAAGTTGACGATAGAAAAAAGATAGAAGAATCTCCTATTTCGCTTCCTAAAACAATATATGATGTTTTAAATGTAAATGATGCAATAAAAGAACAGAAAACATTAATACAAAGTTTAGAATAATTCTTCCCAAAAGCTTATAAATAAAACAATTATAATTACAACTATGAAAAAACAAGAATCAAACAACAAACTTCTAAAATTCAAATCAACAGCAGAAATACAAGTACCTAAAAAAACAATCGATCAAGTTATAGGACAAGACCATGCAGTTGAAGTAATCAAAAAAGCAGCAGTACAAAGAAGACACGTTCTATTAATAGGAGAACCTGGAACAGGAAAATCTTTAGTGGGTATTGCTTTAGCTGAACTTTTACCTAAAGAAAAATTAGTAGATGTCCTTTCATTCATAAATCCAAATGACGACAATGAACCATTAATAAGAACTGCTCCTGCTAAAAAAGGAAGAGAAATGGTTTTACAAGCCAAATTAGAAAATGTAAATTCAATGAGAGGGTCAAACACATTCTTTTTCATAATAGCGATAATAGGTATGATTGCACCATGGTGGATGAGATCTTATTATTCTCAAACAGATGGAATAATCGCAGCAAACATAATGTTCGCAGCAACATTTTTAGGAAGCATGGCTTTAATGGTTGGTCTAATAATCGTTATGAATATGAGTAAAAGAATTGCAGGCCCTAAAACAAGCATGCCGAGATTAATTGTAGATAACTATGAGAAAAATTTAGCGCCATTCATAGATGCAACTGGAGCACATGCAGGAGCATTACTAGGAGACGTACTTCACGATCCATTCCAAAGTGGAGGATTAGGAACACCTGCACACGAAAGAGTTGTAGCGGGAATGATTCACAAAGCACACATGGGAGTTTTATTCATAGACGAAGTAGCTCTATTAAACAAAACATCACAACAAGAATTACTAACGGCAATACAAGAAGGAAAGTTTGCAATTACAGGACAATCCGAAAGAAGCGCAGGAGCAATGGTCCGAACACAACCAGTTCCATGCAAATTTATTTTAGTCGCAGCAGGAAATCTAGATGGAGTTAATGAATTACACCCCGCTCTAAGAAGTAGAATTAGAGGATATGGTTATGAAATATACATGCAAGATTCAATGAAAGATACACCTGAAAACAGATTAAAATTAGCACAATTTGTTGCACAAGAAGTTAAAAAAGATGGAAAAATTCCGCACTTCACAAAAGAAGCCGTTGAGTACATAATCGAAGAAGCGAGAAAAAAAGCAAACCGAAAAAATCATTTAACTTTGCGATTAAGAGAATTAGGAGGATTAGTTCGAACAGCAGGAGACATTGCAATAGAACAAAATGCAAAATTAGTCACTGTAAAACATTTAGAATTAGCTAAAAAAGTCGCAAGAGGACTTGAAAAACAACTTGCAGATAAATATATTGAAAACAAAAAAGATTACGAAGTCATAGTTACCAAAGGAGCTAAAGTAGGAAGAATAAATGGACTCGCAGTTTTAGGAAGCGGAGGAAGTTTATCAGGAATAATACAACCTATAGAAGCAGAAGTAACCTATGGTGGAAAAGAAACCAAAATAATTGCAACAGGAAAATTAGGAGAAATAGCAAAAGAAGCAATAACAAATGTTAGCGCATTAATAAAAAAATACTTCGGTGAAGACATAAAAGAAAAATACGATCTTTATGTTCAATTCCTACAAACATATGAAGGATTAGAAGGAGATAGTGCATCTTTAGCCGTAGCAACAGCATTAATTTCAGCTTTAAAGAAAATACCTATAAATCAAGAATTTGCAATTACAGGCTCAGTTAGCGTTAGAGGAGAAGCCCTTCCAATAGGCGGAGCAACAGCAAAAATAGAAGCAGCAATCGATGCAGGAATAAAAAATGTCATAGTTCCACGTTCAAACCTACAAGATATAGTTATAGACAAAGAAAGATTAAAGAAAATCAAAATAATCCCTGTAGATAATTTTGTAGATGTTTTACAACATATATTAATCTGGAACGGAAAAAGACACATATTAACTCAAATCAAAAAATCCGCAAAAGATATGTAATATGTTGAAAACATCAATTATGTACTAATTATAATAGAAATATTTTTAAATAAACGAATTTAATCAATTATAACATACACATTAATTATGTGGGGGAAAATTATGGTTAAAAAAACAAATTCAAATGATGTTGAGAGTGGAAAAGTTTGCGCAATTCTAGCATACTTTTTAGTTGGAATTATTTGGTTCTTAGTTGATGAAAAAATGAAGAAAAATAATTTCGCAAAGTTTCATGTAAAACAATCTTTAGTGTTATTAATATTTTCAGTAATAATAAATGTTGTCGGAACAATAATTCCTATTATTGGTTGGTTTATAATCTTACCATTAGGTAGTCTGTTAACTTTAGTGTTATTCATATTCGGAATAGTTTATTCAGCTAAAGGAGAACAAAAAGAATTACCTTTAATCGGTCAATTCGGAGAACACTTTAAATTTTAATTTTTTTTCTTTTTTCTAGAAATAATTTAGTTTAAATTTCTACACACTGTAAACTGTGTCTGTATTCTGCTTTCCGCTTCACCAGTTCAACATTCCATGTGTTTTCTTAAAAACATTATAAGTAATCCACATTTTTAGATTTACAGTCTTCTCTAAACCTTTAAGATCGTCTTTTTCTGGAGTATATTCTCCATCATCTTTTTTCTTTTCTTTTTTAGGGAAATCAAAGAAAGATTTACCAAGTTCAACAAAACCCGAACCAATAGAAGAAAACGGTTCAAAGCGAGCCTTCCTATCGTGTTGTTTTTTTAAA